>CALVAT010000068.1 GCA_944325565.1 Candidatus Gastranaerophilales bacterium | reverse complement strand
CGCGAGCCTGAGGTGAGGATTAGTTAATGTTAAAACGGAGTATCAGGTATAAAAAAATAATATACTCTTTGAACTTCGCTTTTGCTCAAGTTAAAAACAACGCAACTAAATAAAAAATCAAAAACTACATAATAAACATTATCATCACTCCAAAACTTTAAAATTAAAAAATAAAACAACCGCTAATATCTTGCATTTTTACGAGTTTTTGTTCATCATGAAAATAAATTATAATAAAACCTATTACGCTTATGTTTAACAAAAAAAATCAAAAACAGGAACAAATCAGACTTAATAAGTTTATTGCATCATCAGGACTCTGTTCAAGACGCAAAGCAGATGAGCTTATAGAACAGGGATTTGTAAAAGTTAACGGAATAACAGTCAAAGAAATGGGATTTCTTGTCACAAATAAAGACAAAATTACCGTAAAAAATCAGCCGCTGAAAAAGACTGCACCGGTATACATAAAATATTACAAACCGGCAGGTTATATCACCACAATGAGCGATGAAAAAGGAAGAAAAACAATTTATGATATCTTGCCTGAAGAAGTTAAAGACTTGAAACCAGTAGGACGTCTTGATAAAGATTCAACAGGACTTTTGATTCTTACAAATGACGGCGATTTTATCAATAAGATGACACATCCTTCTGTAAAAATACCTAAAGTCTACAGGGTATCTGCCGAAGGCAAAATGAACACGCAACATCTTTTGCAAATGGCAAAGGGTATTGAAATTGAAAAAGGCAAAACAGCATACGCAGATGCGATGATTCTTGATTACGAGGGGAAAAATACAATTCTTCAAATTGTCCTTTATCAGGGAATGAACAGACAAATAAGAAAAATGCTGGACTCATTGGGCTTTCCCGTTATATCATTAAAAAGGATTTCTCACGGAACAATAAATATTCAAGGGCTCAAAAAAGGTCAGTTTAAATACATAAAACCGAGAGAAATATCAGATTTAATGAAATATATACAAAAGCTTGAAAAACAGCAGACAAAGGGAAAATAATCCATGCAGGTTTTTGTTACAGGTACGGATACAGATGTAGGAAAAACGGTCGTAACAGCCGGTCTGGCCGCAGTAATGCAGTCATTAGGGTACAAATCCGGTGTATACAAACCCTTCCAAAGCGGAGCCGAAGTAAAAAACGGCTTTCTTGTTTCGCCGGATTTAGCTTATGTAAAACAATTTGATTTTTATATAGAAACTCTTTGTTCTTATCTGCTTAAAGCACCCACTGCGCCATATATTGCAGCAGAGTTAGACGGTATCGAAATTGATATGGATACTGTACAACAGGAGTACAACTCAATAAAAGAAAATTGCGACATTTTGCTGGTGGAAGGTGCTGGAGGCCTAATGGTGCCTGTTACCAAAGAAATTTTAATGATTGATGTTGCAAAAATGATGGAAATACCGTTATTAATTGTTGCGCGTCCCGATCTCGGCACAATAAACCACACTCTTTTAACAATAAACGCAGCAAAACAGGCAGGTATTGATGTAGCAGGAGTAATAATAAACAGATACCCGCGTGCAACAAATGACATTGCGATAAAAACAGCACCAAAACTCATAGAAGAATACTCTGACACAAATATACTAGGAATAATACCGGATATTGAAGATTTTAAAAATGCCAAACCCGGCGCTCTTATTAATATCTTTATTAACAGCCTTGATATTGAAGGAATATTCAGGATAAAAATCCCAAAACTTAATCTATCGCTATAATTTTTTTGTAATCCAAAAACAAACAAAGAAAAACCGCCTTGATTTCAAAGCGGCTTAATAAGTGTTCTTTTCCCCTGTTAATATCTGTGTTAAGCTTCAGCAGATGCTTCTTCTTGAGCAGGTGATTCTGCTTCTTGAGCAGCAGCCTCAGCTGCTGCAGCTTCAGCTTGAGCTTTTGCTTCTTTTTCTGCTTCCAACTTAGCCAATGCTTTTTTAGAAAGTTTCTTTTCTGTTTTTTGTTTGTAGTTCAGAGTACCATCTTCGTTACAGTTGTTAATAAGATATTGAACTGTTTCTGACGGTTGAGCACCTTTAGAAATCCATTCCAAAGCAGTAGCTTTATCTAATTTCATTTCTTTTGTTTTAGGGTTATAATGTCCCAATTCGCAGATAGGTCTGCCTTCTCTTTTTTGTAAATCGTTTATAACAACAATTCTGAAAGTCGGGTTCTTTTTATATCCGAGTCTTTTTAATCTGATTTTAACCATTTTTGGCTTGTTCTCCTGTTTATAAGTTATATTATCCGAACCTTCCGGCGGTCTTTCAGCCATAAGACCCTTTACGAGAGGATTATTCCATCGGGTTCCGGTTAATTTAATCAAACCACAAGCATATTTAAGAATCAACAGAAATTTCAAGCGGTTCTATCTACCCCAAATATGTTAACTTTTTTTACAAATAAAAATACAAACAGTTCAAAACCGCAAAACTTTTGTGTATATAAGTTTTTAAGAGATTTAGACGGTTTTTTTTAAGAAGAAATCTCTAGTATTTTGTATTATTTTCTTTAAGTTTTGTAACAAATTGTTGTTTTTTTTGAAATTATAACATTTAAAAACACTTTATATAAGTGTGATTCATGCAGTATAATAAAAGGGTAGGATGTTTTATATGAGTGTACCGTATCCAGACAATTTAGGTTATTTTATGTTGAAACTAGTAGAAAATCAAGTCAAAAAAACATTAAACAATGCTGACGAAGTAATGGACGCAATCAAATCCGCACGCCGTGAGATAAAAGAGCGTATAGAATTTTTAGAAACGCAACTTTCAAATGATAACATCGAAGCGGAAAGAGAAATTGCTGTACTTATTCGTCAGGATCAGTATTTTGAAAATCTTGAGGGCAAACAAAAATCAGAGCTTAATGCGATATTTTTCGCAGGCAGAAAACTGAATGATAATTGCATCTATCCAGATGTACTTCAGTGGTATCAGCCGCCTGATGATGAATAAAGCAGTCTTTATATAGTTTTAAACCAGCAGATAAAATGTCGGAGTTTTGCTCCGGCATTTTTCTGCATTAAGGGTAAAACCTCAGGGGCGATAGGGAGAAGAATATCCCTACGCAGCCAATTCTGCTTCGCCCTTGTTTGGTTTTAGTTATCTGAAAATATGCATTTTCAGCGATTTAATTAAATAATTAATCCCAAAAATTCCTCTTTATATGAAAAAATTTTTTTCATATAAAAATTGCTAAATTATCTTATTTTGTTAAGAATTAGTTTACATTTCATAAAAAACTAACAAAAAAATATCTGTTGTTTTTTTACTTATATGGTATAATAAGCAATCATAATTGTGTAAATTACGCATCACTAAAGAGTCAAAAATCAGGAGATAATTAAAAATGCCAGATAAATCTGCCTCCCGTCAAACAGCAGCATTCGAAAAAATTGAAAAATCAGAACTTAAACGTATAGAAATTTCCCAATTGCCCAAAGAAATACCTGATTTTAAAAACACATTCGAGTCCAAAGATTCTATAATCAAAAAGTGGCTGACAGATTGGATTGTATCAGGAATAAAAAAGGGAGGAATAAAACCAAATTCGCTGCTCCCCAAAAAACAGGATCTGGCTTATTATCTAGGAGTAAGTGTAGGTACAATTCAAAATGCAGTTAGATGTGTTGAAGATGCAGGTTTTTTAGAGTCTAAGCAACGTATCGGGACAATAATTAAAGAAACTTCTACATCTAATCCCATTATACGAAAAGCTCACTCTAAAAGAGAAAAAGTAATTACTCAAATAAAAAAATACATTATTGATAAAAACATTTTAGTTGGAGAATCCCTGCCTTCTGCTCGCTTTCTTGCTGCAGAAATAGGTAACTCAACAAACACAATAAGACTTGCTCTGGATTTTCTTGCTTCGCAGGGAATTATTGAAGCAAAAGCGTTTCGTTCAAATGATTCTAATTGGATATTAAAAAATATTCCGGAATTTTCCAAAGAAGAAACAACTCTTTTAAAAACAGAAACAGAACAAATAACAGCAGATACTTTAGTATGCAAAGTAGAACAGGAATTAAAAGAATACATACGAGAAAATTATAAAATAGGTGACAGGCTTCCTGCACATCAAGAATTATCAGAAATTCTTAAAGTAAGCATAAAAACCGTCCATGATGCAATGAAAACACTTATTGATGACGGTTATTTGCTCGCAAGGCGAGGTAGATACGGCACAACCATAATAAAAATACCGGACGACACTGCATCGGCCAACGTATTACAGCCGCTTAATGAAACATCCATCTTTGCTTCTGCTGCAGAGGCTGCTTTTTACAGCTATCAGAAAATTGAAAACGAAATTAAAAAATTCATCTCAATAAATTATGAAATAGGTGATAAACTTCCTTCAATGGAAGATTTATCAAAACAGTTTGATGTTTCTTCAAACACAATAAGAAAAGCTCTGCAAAATCTTGCAAAACAGGGGATAGTTAATTTTTCAAGAGGCAGATACGGCGGAACCTTTGTTGTTGATTTACCTGAAAACGACACAGAAGAATCCTTCAGATGGATTGCAGTAAGTCCTGATTATACAATTTCTTATGATACTGAAAACTAAAACTCTAAAATCGAGAGATTCATTTTATGACACCCATTTCACCAGTATATGCCAACATCTCTTCCACTATAGCAAAGTATAATTGGAAACAGCCACAAAGTAGTGCCGCCCAAAAGCCAAATGGCATAGATTTTCAAAAGGATTTGCCCTGGATTCGTGATAATGTTTTAACAACCGCTCTTGCAGAAATCAACGAATTAACTTTTGAACCTTCTGACATCAAATATGTTGAAAATCTCGGAATAAATCTACCGTTTAAATCAGGTAAAGAATGTGTTGATTTTATAGAAAAAGAAAATATAAGGTTATATTTTGCAAAACCTTTTGAAAAAGGAGTTCATGCACAGTATAGTTTCGACCGCAATGCAATAATGATAAACAAAAAGTACCAGAATACAAAAGATTTTGCAGTAATGCTTGCAATAGGCGAAGCAATTTTGCATGAAGCTGGACATGCTAAAGACAAGGATGGACAAAGTTCTGTCCAGGAGGAGTTAAACTTTCTGGGGATGAATGCAGTAGCACATCGTGCTTTTATAAAGAAGTACGGAAAAGTCTTTTCCAACTCAACTGCACCTATTGTAGCGGACGGAGTCAGCATATACGAAAAACTATTTTTCGATCCAGATCCGGATAAAAAACGACTGATAGCACGTATGAAAGAAAAATACGGCGACCTGCCGCCGGGAGACAGATTACATCCGCCCGGAAAAATCGCAAGGGCCGTTTTACAATAATTGTCATTAATACACTAAATGTTAAGATGTGTAACGATACAAAACTTAAAAACCGCTTGATTTTTAGCAAAAATTTACCTTTACAACTTTTACATTTATAGTAAATTTAATGACAAACATAACCAAAGTGTGCTATAATAAATTCCATAGGTCTAGGTATGATTTATATATATTTGTGTTTATTTTAATCCCAAAATCCAAAAAGGAGGCCACCATGTCCACAAAAACTGCATCAAAGGAAGAAAAAAAGGTTAAATCCAAATTTAATGATGAATTCGAATGTTATCTGAAAAGACAATGCTTGAAAACAACATTTAACGGACTTGAGCTTGAAACTTTCAGCTGGTACAAAAAAATGTTAGGTTTAGTATAATCTGAATTTTGTACGAAAATATATTAATAAAGAGGGACAAAACAAACCCCTCTTTTTTAATATAAAAAAATTATTTTAAAGAAGAATACTCTGCAAATTTAAAGATATTCCCATTCCATTCGCCGTTATATTTTTCTATAATAACATCAGCAGGAGTAATGCCATTGTTCGTATATTCCATTAAAGACTCAAGGTATTTTTCTTCTCCGTTTGTAAATGATTTAAGACTTTGATAAGAAATATCAACAATTTCTTTAACTATATCCCGAAGAGGCAGATGTTTTATGTTCATATCTAAACCGTAGTGTGGTGTTTTTCGTCTGACATATTCAAAGTCAAAATAAGTAAATCCCTTTAAAATATCCAGAACAGAAGCCATCGCCTCCTGATTGTACAAAAGCCCCTTCCACAAAGCAGGAACAGAACATATCAAGTCTGAACGCTGGTTGTCATGATTTCTTATCTCTATATAAGATTTAAACCTTACATCTGGAAAATACAAGCTCAAATGTATTTCCCAATCATCTTTTTGTGCAAAAAATCCCTCATAACCATGTTTCATAAATTGCCTAAAGGTTATATTCTCAACTTTTATTGCAGTTTTAGTACCGTTTATCATACGTTCAATAAAAATCATGGGAACATCAAGAAGAATCTGAGCGTACTGTTTAAAAGAAAAATCTTCTGAAAAAACTTTTGAACTAACAAGGCCGCAACGGTCATTATCAGTTTCGAGCCAGCTAGCTGCTCGATTTGATTTAAATTTTGTTAATCTTCCATTTCTGATTGGAGAATTTGCAAAAGCAGCACTTATAAAAGGAGATAGCTTCAGCGCAAAAGAAAATTTTCTCATTGCATCTTCTTCACTGCTATAGTCAAAGCTCGATTGTATGCCTGCTGTTTCTCTCATCATAACCAGAGGTTTTCGAGCCACAGTAGGTAAATACTTCGTCATATATTCATAGCGTTTTTTAGGAATAATATTGATATTTCTATATGTAGAAACAGGTTGTATACCACAGCCCAGCCACAAAAGCCCGAGCTCTTGTGCGAGTTGAGAAGTCAAATTATTGTAATTTTTAAGAATTTTAGAAATATTATCAATACTGTCCATAGGACTCAGGCTCAATTCTGTTTGCGAGCCCGGTTCTAATGTAATAACACCATTATTAGAAACTAATCCAAGCAGAGCGTTATGCTCATATACACAGCCTGTCCATTGAGCCTGCCTTTTCTTTAAAGAGCTTAAAAACCTTGCTACCTGCGGGTATGTTGCAGCCTTTAAATCTTTTTTGCAAACAGGAAGTTTTTCAAACTCAACGCCTACCCGCTGTTGAGCCATTATTTCAGGAGTTTTACACCCCGAAAAAAATATTTCTGTAAGCTGGTTTTCGTTAGAAAGTACTTTTTCTTCAATATTTATCAATGATTGTTTCAGCATAAAGATGCAGGTATTTTCCCTTGTTTAAGTTCAATAAGTTCTATCAGTTTGTCCATGAGTACATCCTGAAACTTTTCGCCATTATGTGCATTGATTTCTCTGATAAAATAGCACGGGCTTGTAATATTAATTTCCATAATCTTACCGTCAGCAACGTCAAGGCCGACCATATAAAGTTCAACAGAATTAAGATATTTTGCGACTTCCTGAGCCATTTTCTTTTCTTCTTCGGTAAGTTTTGAAGTTTCAAAATATTTGTCAGAATGGACACTGAATTTAAAATCATCTTTACCTGGAAGTTTTGTTATACATTCATCAAAAACATGTTCTCCGAGAATCAAAATTCTTTTATCTCCGTGGAGCGCACCTTCTAAGTATTCTTGTACCATCACCATGGTTTTGCCTTCGTTTGTAAGATTTTTTATTATGGCATTAATATTTCGTTCTTCAGTATCAAGATAATACACACCGCTGCCAAAACACCTGTTAAGAGGTTTTATAATAGCTTTTTTATGTTCTCTTACAAATTGTTTTATCTTATCAGCGTCAGCAGTAACAATATTTTTTGGCGCAAAACGGTTAAAGTAATTTAGATGAAATTTTTCATTAAAATTTTTGATAGCAACAGGATTGTTTATCATAACGGTTCTTTCCGTATCAACATAATCAAACACATGGCATGCATTGATATAATCAATATCCACCGGTGGATCAGGACGGAAGAAAACTACATCAAAATGTTCGATAATATATTCTTTCGGGTCATCTTTTTTGTAAAAAATATTGTTATCTTTAACGTAAGCTTCCCAACAAATTGCTTTGGCATACTCATCTTCTGTAAACAGTTTATTCTTTACCGTAACAAAGACCTCAAAACCTCTTTGCAAAAGCTCTTTTATCAACCAGAAATTAGTTACTAAATCATTAAACTCAAAATATTTGAGTTCCAGATCATCTATAACAAATAAAACCGTTTGTTGTAATTGAGTCATAAATTGCTCCCCTGTTTACAATAAACTATATCAATTCAAGTAAAAAAAACAATGATATGTTATTATTAACCTGTTGGATTATTTACAATTAAAGGAGAATACAATGAAAATTTTACACGCGATGATAAGGGTAAAAGACATAGATGCTTCCATGAAATTTTATACAGAACTTTTAGGCTTAAAAAAGACTCATGAAATAAAATTAGACGATTGTATTTTGCACTTTTTAAAAGGTGAGGACGGAGATTTTGAAATAGAATTAACACAAAATTTTGAAAACCCCGAAAATGGCTATACAAACGGAAATGCATTCGGACATTTCGCGCTTGAAACAAAAGACATGGATGAGTTCGACAAGAAGTTCAAAGCTTTTGGCGGAGAATATCTGTACGAACCTTATATTATGGAAGAAGCACAGTCTAAAATAGCCTTTATCAAAGACCCTGACGGCAACGAAATAGAAATTATTCAAAAGTTATAAACATTGCTGAGTATATAAAATTTTAACAGGCGGCTAATTAACCGTCTGTTTTTTATTTAACAATAGCATAATAAAAAAGCCGGATATTACCGGCTTTTTAGATTTGGAAATCCGTCCAAATCTCCTCCCAAAAATTTTTCTCAACAATTTATTTATTGATATTATTAAACCATTGAAAGTGTGATTTGTACAGCATTTTGATTATTTTCAAAAGTAACGATTTTTTTACAATCATGTACATCCGCTCTACATCATGGTTTTCATGATTTTAATTCATGTAACATTTGTTAATATATTAAAGTTTTAAGATGTTACTTTTACACTAAATTTAAAATTATTTATTAATTATTTCTTCACTTTATAAATCTTAAATTCAGAAGGTTTCAATTCACCAAAATGCAAACTGTTTTCCGGTTTTGAAAACTTAACTTCTTCAAATTTAGCGCAGCCAATTTTTTCATTGTCCTTGTAAACATACTCTGAAACTATCTCATAGTCGCATGGCATTTGTACGGACTTGTTATAAACATTTTGTCCCTCTTTTATATAGGTGCTTGAAAAACCATCGTCATGATTTTCCATAACTTTTTCAGTAGGGGCATTATAATTTGCGACAATAAGCAGTGCTTCCTTAAGAGGGTCTTTTGATACAAGCCAGCATACAAAACCATCGTCATCCTGATTAACAATCTCGGCTTCACCTTCTCTTGTTAATACATTTTTCAAAGCAAAGTCATTGATTGCATTAAACTTGTTAAAGAATTTATAATCCTTTGCTCTTGGCATAGAAATTTCTGAACCTATAACACTTTCAATTCCTGTCTTAGTAAAAGATTCATCACCATCAATAAACATAACCGGTCTTTGAGCGTTTCTTCCTCCTGGCAAAAATTTGTACTTAAACCATTTAAACAAAGCTCCATCCTCACCAAGCTGTCCTGGATACTGGTCAATAGCCCTAAACTCACCGTCCTGGTTATTGTAGCTTTTTAAAATAGAAAGGTTTCCATAAGTTGTGTCAGGATTAGCAATGTTAAACTGTTCAAGCTCCTGATTATCAAAAACAATTGCCTGTGGATTTTTAGAGAACTGTGAAATTATGTCATTCCCCCACAGTACATCAAAAGCCATATCCTCATGATATTCTTTGTAATATTTATCCCAGAGCATATATTCAGCAAGCGTTGCAAAGTGAGGAATCGTTTCTTTAAGCTCTTTATTTGCCCGTCCGAGCACCTCACGCGGTGCACGATAGCTTATAGGAACTCCGTCTTTTTCTGAAACTTCGTCTACTATATGATCAATATGATCAACTCTAAATCCGTCAAAATTATAATCTCTTTGTAGTTTTTTAAGGTATTCAATATACAAATCTATAACGGGTTTGTTGTATTCGCCTGATTCTAGATAAACAAAATAGTATGGAGTCTGACAATCGAGATTTGCAAAATGCGTAACATCCTCTCCCTTAAAATCAAAATGTTTAAATACAGGATAATCACCGGTTTCTGACATTTTATCAAATACCGGAGTACCGGCCGAACACCAAGCACCTCCTGGAGCCGGCCATAGATTTTCTTTAATGAGAGCCTGAATAGTTTCGCCCTGTTTTGTTATATCGTCTTCTGTCAATTTTTGCGAAGGTTTAAACCCGTTAAGCTCTGCTGTTATATCTTTTACCCTTGTATGTATTTCTATCTGAGCATTTCTTTTCGTCATTTCAGCAGAAAATTCTTTTTTCTTAGGTGCGACAAGTTCGTCAAATCTGTTATAAATAGCCTGATAATGTTCTGATAGGTCATTTGAACCTTTTTTGAGGGTAGATTTATAGATATCTTTTACAATCTCTGCATCCTCTCTATCAAATTCTGTTTTTACAATATCAAAAGCCTTATTAACTTCTTTTTCTATCTTTGAAATGAGTTCGTTAATATCATACCAGCGTGCAATTGAAGGATTTGCCAGAACCATTTT
>CALVAT010000067.1 GCA_944325565.1 Candidatus Gastranaerophilales bacterium | reverse complement strand
GCAAAATTTTGAATGCTTGAAAAACTGATTTTATCAGTATTAAAATCAATATCTATTTTCGTTTTTCGCCCTGCGGTTCCAGTTGTAATATTTGATTGAAGATTTGCCTTTTCGTTTGCACTGACCCAGATAACAGAATCAATATCAGTTTCATGCCCTTTTGATAACAGGTGAAAATGGCTGTCAGGCAATTTTTTGCCGTTCAATTTAATACTCATCTTATCAACATTTAAATAACCGTCTAAATCAACATGCCCGTCATGCTCTTTTGCTGTGATATCAGCTTTAATATCAGCTTTGGGATCATATTTTACAAGCTCTTTAATAAAATCTATTTGAGGTGCGCTCTGGGGTTGCGAAGCAGAAGCCGAAGACGCAATGGCCGGCCAGAAGCTTGAGAGTTTTATATCATAATTTACGTTTGTATTTTCATTCACAAGCACCCGTCCGTCAGCAGTAACTCTCAGATGCTTATTTAAAACGGCTTTATCAAACACGAAATTATTCCCTTCAAGAGCAAACGTATTTGAAGATTTTTCATCTTTTAAAGTGAGAGAATAGTCAGTAACTGTAACAACGGGAAGCTTATTTGAAATTTTTACCGGCAGCTCAGCTGCTGTGGTTTGAGAAGTTTGCTCATTTTGCTCAAGGTTCTTTGTTATATATTTAACAATATCAAGCTGCCCGTCAGATAGCAAAGTAAGTGACAGAGCAGGTGAATTTAGAGTTACGTCACTGATTTTAAGAGTTTTAAAAACCAAAGGAAGAAGAGATATTTTAGCCTGCGCATTTTTCAGCTGCGCAATCTCTTTCCCGTCAGGGTAAGAAATTTTTACACCGCTGAGGTTAACACCGGCTTTAAGGCAAGGTGTTGTGACAAGTTTTATGTCCTGAATTTCCAGATTGAGTTTAGCATTCTGTTCAACAAGCTTTTTTATATCAGCTTTATAATTATTAAGGTTGACAAGTTTCGGCAGAGCAAACACAAAGCCTGCATACAATACAAGTATTATGCAAAACACAACCGAAAGAAATATTTTATGCTTTTTACTGATTTTTATAAAATTCATATCCTACCCCTTATTTATGACAGTATTTATTTTAACAAAAATACTTTCAGTTGGGTATTAAGTAACATATCAGATTATTGTAAAAATATCTTATTTACGTATTGAAAAACCGGACGGTGTCCGTTATTATAAAAGTCGGTTATAACACGGATGAAACATAATAATGATAAAAATTGATGCTTTAAAGAAGGATTTTCTTGCCTCTATTATTGTATTTTTAGTTGCGATGCCTCTTGCAATAGGTATTTCAATAGCCTGCGGTTTGCCGATATACTGCGGTATTATATCCGGTATAATAGGCGGCATTGTTGTAGGAGCATTATCTGGCAATTCATTACAGGTGTCAGGCCCTGCTGCCGGATTGATTCTTATTGTTGTGGATATACTTAATACGCTCGGAGCGGAAAAACTATTTCTCATAATTTTTGTAGTCGGGCTTATGCAGATATTGTTCGGATTTCTTGCTCTGGGCAAGTGGTTCAGGGCTATATCTCCCGCAATTATTCAGGGCATGCTTGCAGGAATCGGTATATCAATTTTTCTTTCACAGTTTCACATAATGCTTGACAGCAAACCAAACAATTCTTTCATAGAAAATATTTTTGACCTGTGGAATGTAATCGTTAACTCTGTTCTGCCGATGGATGGCTCAAGTCATCATCTTGCCTGCATAATAGGGGTTTTAACTATTGCAATCATAATTGTATGGGATTTAATACCGTCAAAGAAAATAAAAGCAATACCTGCTGCACTTGTTGCGGTAATAGCAGCTTCACTTGTCGCAAACCTTATGCATTTTGACATCAACTACATACAGGTAGACGGCAATTTCTGGGGAAGTGCAACTTTTATAAAACCTGAGTTATTTAAGCATTTGTTTGATATAAAAGTTTTGATAAGCGCGCTTGTAATAACATTTATTGCAAGTGCAGAAACGCTTTTGACATCTACAGCGATAGATAAAATGAGCGACAAATCCAAAACAGATTACAACAAAGAAATCATCGCTCAGGGCGTGGGAAACTCGCTTTCCGGACTTGTCGGAGGTCTGCCTATCACCGGCGTAATAGTAAGAAGTGCTGCAAACATTAATGCACAGGCACAAACAAGAATGTCCGCTATTTTACACGGTGTATGGATTTTGCTATTTGTCAGCTTTTTCCCTTCAATATTAAATTACATACCAATATCTTCGCTTGCAGCAATACTGGTTTACACAGGTTACAAGCTTGTTGATATAGATGCGGCAAAACACATTCTAAAACTCAGCAAGGGCGAATTCGCAATATATGTTATTACACTGGTTGCAATATTGTTTACCAATCTGTTTGAAGGCATTGTTGCCGGTTTTATATGTGCTCTCATAAAAAGTGCATACAAGGTGCTGAAAGTTGATATAGATACAGAAACCGACGAGCAAACCAACACAATAACAGCCAAAATCCACGGCAACATCACTTTTATACAGCTGCCCACTCTTATTGAAGCTTTAGAGAGCCTTCCTAAAAATAAAAATGTTGTATTATGTGCAGAAAGACTCCACTACATTGACCATGCCTGCATTGATTTCATCAAAGAATGGGAACACGAACGTCAGGAAGAAATAAAATCACGCGGTTTAAATTATGATGTTCATGTTGCCTGGGAACAGATGAAGGAAACCTATCCCTCTTTTAGATGGGGGCACTTCCACAAGGCTCATGAAGATAAAAAACAAAACAAAAATAGCGGTGGTTTGCATTAGGTAGTTGTCATTCTGAAGCATCAGGCTTTTGAGGTTTTTATCAATCGTTTGTGTTCAGAATCTTTCCGGCGTTTTTCGCTTTCTTTGATATTTTTTCTTTGCTTAGATACTTTTCTTTCTTTGTGTTGCGCAGGCAAAGAAAGAAAAGTATCGCAAAAGAAAGAATACCGGCGCTATCCAAAAGAGATTTTAAAACTCAGAAACAAAAATTTCCGTCCACTCACAAAATATCAAATTCGGTACGGTAAATTTTAATTCCTTCGTTTAAAAATCTCTAATCAAATTCCATCAGGGCTCCGCCCCGAAACCCCACTGCTTACGCAGTAAGGTTGTTGTATTATATCTGTGGCTTTAATAAATTCTTGATTGAGTCATTTCTTAGATTCTTCGCTGCGCTCAGAATGACGAGTGGTAGACTCAGGACGACACGTTAAATCGTCATTCTGAAGGAACGGATGTGACTGAAGAATCTCTCTGTTTAAATCACTATACGCCACGGAGATACTTTGTATCTCACTTAGGCCTCTCAGAAAAGCAACATTTAGTTGCTTTTCTTCGGCAGACTCTCCATACAAAACTTGACATTCAGTCAACTTTTGCACGGAGTCCTTGCTGCGCTCAGGATGACGACATTTTAAGCATTGGTCAGATTCTGCCCCCAACGATTGATGTGTGCCTCGTAAGTCTAATGATTCAAAATGACGTCACTATCTTTGCAGGCGGGGACGGTTTTTAAATAATCTCTACAAAATTAAAACAAGGACATCCCCTATATAACAAACAAAAATAGCCAACAGGCTATAAGAATTTCCTTCATTTTCAAATAAGCTTTGATATGTGCATGAGTATTTGAAAATGGGGAGCAGATGAAAGCATTTATAAAAATCATTTTTATATGTTTCTTATCTTCACTTCCTGCATTTTGTGCTGATTCCGGCGGGCTCATATGGAATTATCGCAGCGACAATTTTCTGGAATCATTAAAAGAAGGCTACGGTGCGTATGACAGGGCAACTCAAAAAGATCTGGACAACCAGATACGCAAAGGGCTGGATATAGATT
Source organism: Candidatus Gastranaerophilales bacterium (assembly GCA_944325565.1). Lineage (GTDB taxonomy): Bacteria > Cyanobacteriota > Vampirovibrionia > Gastranaerophilales > Gastranaerophilaceae > Limenecus. The sequence continues at coordinate 6,750 of CALVAT010000067.1, read as the reverse complement.
TGATTCCTGTTGATTTAGAAGGCTGCATCTATACAGCATTGAAAAACAATTACGATATAAAAATAGCAGGAACTCAAATGAATGAAGCAAAGTGGACGTATTACAATTCTCTTGCTCAACTTCTGCCTGATTTTTATTACAGATACCAGATACAGTCTGTACACGGTGAATTTTTGGTTGGTGATATATTGCCGCGCACTATTCACCAGAACCCTGTATATAGCGGTATTATGATAAATTATCCGCTTGTAGGCAATGGCAGCCCCTTTTTCGATATTGCAAGCGCTAACAATCTTTACAAAGCTCAAAAACACAATCTAAAATACACTGTAAGTGAGCTGTTACTTAAAACAGCAACCTACTACTATGACCTGCTTGAAGCAAAATTGAATATAGAAGTTCTTATCTCTAATATGAGAGATAGACAGGAACAGCTAAAACTTATGCAGGCCAGATACCAGATAGGTATTGGTTCAAAATATGATATTCTTAGAGCAGAAGCCCAATTTGCAGATGCCAAACAGGAGCTTATAACAGCACTAAACGACCTCAGACTGAAACAGGCACAGCTCGCTAATATAATGGGGATAAATGTGACCTTAACGCTTTATCCATTTGAACATATTGTATCTCCGAGGGAGCTTGTAAAAAAGAAGAATAATATTGACTGCCTTTATAATGTTGCGCTGCAGGCAAGAGAGGATGTTAAAACAAAACGCGCACAGATACGCTCTCTTGTTAATTTAAAAAATAAAAATTATACGGACTTTGCTCCCAATATAAACCTGAGCTTCGAGTTTGCAAAGGTCGGAACAACATCAACAGGCAGCCTGCGCCCTAATCACACCTGGAGTTTGAATGTTGAAGTTCCACTCGGCAAAAAGCTGGGTGTGGGAACTTTGACACAGAAAAATGCAGACCTTGCAAAGGTAAAAACTGCACGATATGAACTCACAAATCTGGAAAGACAGATAAAAGAGAGTATCGTAGGCTCGTATTACAGTTCAAGAACGGCTCTTGAAAAAATCGAATCAAACAAAATTCAGGTAAAAGCAGCTGATGAAGGACTAAAATTTTCATTGATAGGGTTTGACGTAGGGCAAAACACATTTATTGACGTTTTGACATCACAAACTGAAAAAACAAGCGCGCGCCAGCAGCTTTTGCGCTCGATTATTGAATACAATAAGGCTCAGGCGCAGCTTTTATTTGATATCGGGTTAATTAGCCCCAAGGCTCTGCTTTTAAATTACAAAGGCATGCAATTTTATCAAAATCCCTCAAATTCCTCCGCAAAAAATAAACCCGCTAACAAAAAATAGCGGGTTTATTGTATACAAAGTTATTTTTCTATTCAGAATCAATGCTAAGGCTGATTCTTCTATCATCCGGATTGAACTTAATAATAGTTGTTTTAATTTTATCTCCGGGAGCAAGAATACAACCGTTTTTGTTCTGGTATTCAACAACCTCGTTATTGGGAAGCAATGCTTCAACACCTGCAAATACTTCCACAAACGCGCCGAAGTGTTTGATACGGGTAATTGTACCCTCTACTTTATCGCCTTCTTTTATTTGTTTTTTAGCCTCAATCCAAGGATCAGCTTCTAAATTTTTCAGGCTTAAGCTTACGCGCTGTTTGTCGTGGTCAATGCCGATGATTTCAACGTTAATAGTATCCGCAATTTTCAAAACATCAGACGGGTGATCAACCCAGCGCCATGACATCTGTGAAAGCGGTAACAAGCCATCCATACCGCCAATATCGATGAAAGCACCGAAATCAGTAATTCTGACGACTTCGCCTTTAACAACCTGTCCGACCTCAAGGTTAGAGAACATATTTTCTTTTGTTTCTTCCTGACTATCAGAGTAAACTTTTTTGTTTGAAAGAATGAAATTATTTTGTGCCGGGTCAAGAGAAAGTATTTTAAGCTCGATTTTTTGACCGACAATATTTTCTGTATCTTTGGCTCTCAGGTGGCTGGAAGGAACAAAACCTCTTACACCTTTAATTTCAACAAGAACACCGCCTTTAACAACTGAAACAACCGTGCCTTCAACAGTTTCATCTTTTTCTTTGAGTTCTTCCAACTCTTTCCAGGCATAAGCCATCGCAACTTTTTTGTGGGAGAGCATAAATCGCCCGTCTTCGTCTTCTTCCTTGATTATGAGAAACTCATAAACTTCTCCTTTTTTAAGCGTATCTTCAACAGACACCGTAGTATCAACTCGTGCTTCTCTTTCAGGGACACAAGCTGATGTTTTGGCACCTATATCAACAATTACACCTTCGGAATCATAACCGCAGACCATTCCTTTGACTAAATCGCCCTTTTGAAATTTGTAGTCATACTGTGAAATAAGTGATTCAAATTCGTCATCCGTGTAGGCTTTTGTGACCATTAGTTTTCTCCATTTAATTATCCTAGTATTTATTACTATAATTATAATATTAAAAATTTTAGCGTATTTTGTCAAATAAAAAGTTAATGAAGATTAATACTCCTCAATGTTTCGAGGTTTTTTTTATACAAAAATTACACTTATTTAAACAAAGAATTTTCGAAATTCAGAAATTTACAAATTTTAACAAACCGCTCAAAAAATATAAAGTTTTAAAAACAAATGCCGATATATTCTATGTGATTTCTAAACAAGGGAGTATACATGGAATTTAATAACGAATATGATGAAAATCAATTAAGACATATGAAAATGCAGCAGGATTTAATTGAACTTATCAAAGTTATAGACGACTGCATGGAAGAAATGGACAAATTCTACTTCTATGCAATGAAAAAAAGAATGCTGGCCGGTTCAACAAATAACTAATAACGTATTTTAATTAAATATTGTTTTGGCTATAATCTTTGTAGAATTATAAAATTTTACAAGGTGGATTATGTTAAAACAGTATATTATTGACGTTACAACTGATGCAATTAAAACAGCTGCTAAAGAAGGCAAACTCAATCAACTTAAAGTTGACGATGTTTTTTCCTTGAATGCAGAAATTCCCAAAAATGAGGAATTTGGAGATATTGCGGTTAACGTGTCTTCTCTGGCTAAATTTGCCAAAATGGCACCTCCTGCTATTGCACAGGCTGTGGCTGAGGCAATAAAGCTTGATGATTGTGAAATATCCACTGTTGCAGGTTTTATAAACTTTAAACTCGGCAAATCCTTTCTCAACGCGATAGTTAAAGAAATTATGAACCAAAAATCCGACTACGGTTCAAATGACTATGGCGCAGGTCAAAAAGTTATTTTGGAATACGTTTCAGCTAACCCGACAGGCCCTTTCCATATCGGTCACGGACGCTGGGCCGCAATGGGCAGCGCGTTGGCTAATTTATTAAAGTTTGCCGGATATAATGTATATCAGGAGTTTTACATTAACGATGCTGGCAATCAGATTAAGAATCTCGGACGTTCTTTGCATATAAGAGTATTGCAAGAATTGGGCGAAAAAATTGATTTCCCGACTGACGAAATCGAGAAAAAATCGTATTATCCGGGGGAGTACCTTATTCCCGTTGCAAAAGAGTTTGTTAAAGAAAATCCTGATTTTGCAAGAAATTTAACAAAGGACTTAACACAAGAACAGCTTGATACATTAAGCAGCTTTGCAAAAGCAAAGATGTTAGAACTGCAAAAAGAGCTTTTGAACAAATTTCATACTCATTTTGACAACTTTTATTCAGAAACAGACCTGCACAAATCAGGAAAAGTTGAACAGTGCGTAAACAAATTAAATGAGCTTGGAATGTTATATGAAAAGGAAGGCGCACTGTGGTTTAAGTCCTCGCTTTTCGGTGACGATCAAGACAGAGTTTTAAGAAAAACTGACGGTTCAAACACCTATCTCACAGCGGATATAGCATATCATCATGACAAAATCAAAAGAGGTTTTGACAAACTTATCAATATCTGGGGCGCAGACCACCACGGTTATGTTGCAAGGATGAGAGCCTCTATTGAAGCACTGGGAGATGACCCGAACAAGCTCGAAGTACTTCTCGGACAGCTTGTTAATATTGTTCTAAACGGTGAAGCCACACGAATGGGCAAAAGAAAGAATATGGTCACATTAGAAGACCTTATTGACGAGGTTGGGGTTGATGCAACAAGGTACTGGATGATAATAAGAAGCATTGACACAACTCTGGATTTTGATATAGAACTTGCAAAATCAAAAACAGATGACAATCCGGTATTCTATGTTCAATACGCACATGCCCGTGCTTGCTCAATTTTCAGAAATGCAAAAACAGAGCGCATTAATGTAGAAACAAAAGAAAAAATTGCCCCGCTTTTTGAAGATGATGAACTGGACAAAGCAATTATGGACGCGGATTTAGATCTTTTATGGTCAGTTGACGATGAAAAATCTATTGCTTCGGCCAGAAAACTAATTTTAAAACTTGAAGAATTTAAACCGCTGATACTTGCGGCTGCTAAAAACAGAGCGCCTTATATGATTTGCAAATACCTGCAAGAAATTTCCGGCTGTTTCCACCAGTTTTATACTTTTTCAAGAGTGCTGACAGAGGACAAAAAGCTTGCAGCAGCAAGACTTGCTCTTGTTAAATCAGTATCAACAGTAATAAAAACCTCTCTAGGTTTGCTTGCGGTAGAAGCACCCGAAAGAATGTAATTCTGTTAGAGATATTTAACACAACAAAAACACAATTTAAGCCAATTGTGTTTTTGTTGTTAGTGATTTAACTGAGTCTTTACTTAAGGCAATAAAAGATTATTCTTCGTTTTCTTCTTCAAGACGCTCTTTTACTGATTTTCTTCTTCTGACAAGTTTTGAAGGAGATGACTCTTCATTATCATTTTCTTCATCTTCTTCATAAATTCCGTCATCAATAAAATTAGAAAGTACACAGTTTAAAAGCGTTCTTTGTCCGAGATCAAAGTTGCCTCTGAATATTAACTGCGCATCTTTTGTGTCCATTGCGTTCAAGAATCTCGAAAATTCTTTTACTATATTGCCCAAATCAGCCGGATTTTTAACCTTTGCAGCTGCATTTGCAAGTTTTGCAATTGAAATTTTATATTCTCCCGCTTCAGAAGAAAAACCGCCTTTTTTACCTTTTATTCTATCTTTTAATGACAATGTTCTCTCTCCAACTATATTCTTACTTCTCTGTTATAATTCTTATTTAACTTTTGCGTAATCAAATAATCCGAAATCTTTGATGCAAACTCTTTATAATTAACCGCAACATTGGAATCAGGATTTATTTCGTTTACAGGAACTCCTTTGTTAATCGCCGACATCATTATAAGATAATTGTTAGGTATTTTCCAGTAAACTTTTTGTTTAACAACTTCTTCTATATCAGATGTCTTTATATCTTCGTTTTCCATATACCTGTTTAGAACAAGCTTTATTTTATCAGCATTGTACCCGAGTTTATCAAACAATTCCATACATCTTTGAGTACTTCTGATAGCCGGAAGATTTACTATCGCAATCAAAAGAATTAAATCACTGAAATCTAACGCAGTAATAGTTTTTGAATCAATATTTGTACCGATATCAATAACAATGTACGAAAAAGTCTTTTTTAAAGCAGTTAATATATTCTTTATTTGTTCTGCAGTTATATCTTTTGATTTATCTATATTTAACGGGTCAGCAATAACATACAGGCTTGTATTTTTGTATCTTGTCATTGCTTTCAACAGTTCATCTTCGTCAAGATTATTGATATTATCTGCAATATAATCCATTGCAAAAGGCGGAGTCATATCCAAAAATGTCGCAACATCCCCCAGCTGCAGGTTTAAATCAATAAGCGCAACTTTTTCCTTGGACATTTGCGCAAGCTCAACAGCAAGATTCACAGCGATAGAGGTTTTTCCAATACCGCCTTTATTAGAAAATGTTGAAATAATCTTACATGTATCTTTGGTTTCTTCAGAATTAATATCCTTGATTATGGATTTAAAAATTTCAACAAACTCTGTCTTAATAACAGGTTTTGCAATAAACTCTTTAGCACCAGAGCGCAAAGCTTTTATAATCACATCAGCAGAAGCTCTATTTGACAAAGCAACAACAAAAGCCTCACTGTTGAGTGTTTTGAGTTCTTTTATTGCAGAAGAAATTCTATCCAGATTTTCAGAAACGTCAACAACAACAATACACCTGCCAGAATTTCCGGCAAGCTTAAAACCTTCTTCAAAATCAGAAAATTCAGCAGCAATACCAACACCTTCTATCTCGGTGAGGTAAGCTTTTATAACGCTTCTCGAATTTTCATCCCTGTCTATAAGTAATACGTTCAAATTGTTATCCATAAAAGTCCCCAAAATTCACATTAAAAATTATAGTGTTATTTTACCATAAATTTTAAGCAAATGTTAAGTTTTACAGAGGAATTTGAACTACGGCTGTATAAAAACGAGAAAAAATACTATCTTCTGGAGTATCTATCACAATCTACTGTGACATAAACAGGTGCCAACTCGCAAAGACCTAAAAGAATGGATTCAATAAAATTGCTGATAAGTTTTAACATTCAGATTACTTCCTTTCACACACAATTTTTGATTCAACTTCACATGTAAATAAAAACAGGAGGCTAAAAAAAATTGCCCGTATTTTAAAGTTTGTATAAGAAATCTTAACACATCTTTTCATATTTGAAAAGTACAAAGTACACTTTATGTTAAATAAAGTTAAATTAGTATATATACAATAAATACAGTTTATTGACTAAAAAAATATTT
>CALVAT010000066.1 GCA_944325565.1 Candidatus Gastranaerophilales bacterium | reverse complement strand
TGTTCGAGAAAAATTCGTGATAAGGAGCCAAGCGACGTGAACGAATTTTTTGAGTGACACATTGAAAAGGTGAGCAGGTGCTGGCTGCGGTCAGCCGGCAGCAACTGCGACACTAGATTAGTTTAAGCCGGAAAAAACAATTATGCCATCATTTAAAATTATAATAACCGATAATAAAAAGAAGAGGGCAAAAAAATGACACTTGCCCCGATAACATCCAGCCAGCCGTTTTCTTCACACAGCGCATTAAAAAAACAGAGCGCTGCTCTATCAATCCTGCCTGCACCGCAGATTGAGCAGGAAATGTTAAAAAATATGGAGACCCACACTCTGGCAATCTACAAAGACGGCAAAATAAAATACTATAACCAGCGAAACCTCAAGCCGGTTTTTCTTGCACTGGAGGATTTTAATAATGATTTCAAAGAGTGCTTTATAGTTGACAGAAGGATTAGCAAGGCCTCGGCAGTACTTTTTGCGTATGGAAATGCAAAAAATATACGCACTCCGTTAATGACAAAATCAGCAGGCGAGTTTTTTAAAAAACACGGAATAAACTATAAAGCTGACGAAATAACAGACAGCGTTCTGGACAAAAACTCAAAAATAAAATGTCCGCTTGAAAAAACAGTGCTCAACATTGATGACCCGAGCACAGCATACAATATGCTTAAACAAAAGGTTTTTCCAAAAGGCATAGACTATGAAAAACAGTTTTACAAAGACAATATGACGCCGCAGATGTACAAAGCTCTGGATAAAAAGCTGGATTTGCTTTATATGAACAACAGAAAACAGCAGCCCGTAAGCTTTAAAGGCGGTTTTTATGATGCAACAGCTTTTATTCAGGCTCATACGCTTTTAAACAGAGGGCTGACGAATATTGGCGGCTGCGCCATCCCGAACGCTATAATGTCGAACACAAAGGAAGAGGCGCTTGAAAGAATAGGTATGTCTTCTCTTAGCGTAACTTTTGCCTTTATCATGCCTTTGTTTCTGCTGCCCAGATATAACAAATTTTTCCTTGCAAAAAACGGTATTGTAAAAAATTTCTCAAACAACGAAAAGAAAATTATTCAGGTTTCCAAAGAATATCTGACAAAAGATGCCGCAGCAATGGTAGACGGAATAAGAGAATCAGCAAAACAGCTAAACGCACAAAAGGATTTTGAAAATATACTCAATCGTTTTAAGGGAAAAGAGGAGGAGCTTAAAACAAAACTTTTAAAAGCGCATGAGCAGATTCTTCGTTCGGATTTTATGTCCACAGGGCTTTTAATGGGAAGTATTCCGTGGATTGCAACAGGCATAACAGAATACAAAACAGGACGCAAAGGTTTTTCTGCAACCTTTAATATGCTTGAAGAAAAGAAAATATCAAAAAAAGATCATGCAAAAAACAAGCTTAAACGGCTTGCCGGAACACTGGCTTTTGCTTTTATTCCCGGAATTATAATATCAAAAGCTGTCACAGGAGGGCTTAGTGCCAAAAGCGCAAACATAATTAAAAACAACGCGCAAAATTTTAATTACACATCAGGTGTGAGTATGTCGAAAACAGTAAATGCCATGAAATGGGCCTTCACAGGTTTTCTGGCAAAACTTCCCTCCTCCAGAGACAAATACGAACTGCGTGACAGAAGCGCAAGAGAGGGTGCTACTTTTGTTATGTTTTTCGGCGGGGACTTTTTGATAAATAATATTCTGGGCAGATTATCCGACAAATTTTTAGGTACGAAGATTATGAACACGGATAAATACAACGGCAAAGAAATCGGGTTTTTCAGAAGTTTTCTGCTATCCACAAGAAGATTCAAAAAAATTAATAACCTAAAAAATGCAACGCCCGAAGTGATAAAACGAACAAGAAACATAGGTGCCGCGCTATACTGGGTATCGTTAATAACAAATATGGCGGTTCTCGGGTTTACTGTTCCTCATTTTTTAAACAGGTTCCTGAAACATTCCGTACAAAAAGACAGGCTTAAAGAACAGCGCACAACCGTAAATTTTGCCGGCAGTTACAGGGATATATCCGATTTTATGAAATCAAATGCAAGAAACAAACTAAGGTAATTAGTTATAATGTAATGATATTTTTATTGTAAAATTTAAGTATGGATATGTAAAAAGTAAGGAATGAAATATGTCAGAAACAGTTAATAAACCTTTAACAGGCGCAAAATTGGAATGTGCACCCTTAACGGGTGCACAAATCAGAGAAGCTTTTTTAAAGTTTTTTGCAGAAAAACACCAGTCGACAATCGTAAAAAGCTCATCACTCGTTCCGGATAACCCGACGGTACTTTTGACGACCGCAGGCATGCTGCAGTTTGTACCGTATTTTCTCGGTTATGAAGAATGCCCGTATGAGCCTAAACGAATTACCACCTGTCAGAAATGTGCACGTGCAGGCGGAAAAGATTCTGACATAGAAAATGTCGGCAGAACACCACGACACCACACCTTTTTTGAAATGCTCGGAAACTTTTCTTTCGGTGACTATTACAAAGAAGAAGTTATTCCATGGGCGTGGGATTTTGTCACAAACTATCTTCACTTAGATCCTAACAGACTTTACATAACTATCTACCAAGATGATGATGAAGCCTTTGATATATGGCACAACAAAGTAGGCATACCGGCTGAAAAAATCTTCAGAAAAGGTAAAAAAGACAACTTCTGGGGTCCTGTTTCGGATGTAGGTTCCTGCGGTCCGTGCTCTGAAATACATTACGATCTGGGCGAAGAGTTAAAATGCTCTGACGACTGTTCTGTTGCTACCTGCGAATGCGACAGATGGGTCGAAATATGGAATCTTGTATTCACAGAACTTTTCAAAGATAAAGAAGGCAACTACACCCCTCTTGAAAAGAAAAACGTTGATACAGGCATGGGGCTTGAAAGAATTGCAATGGTTGTTCAGGGTAAAACATCTACTTTTGAGACAGACCTTCTAACCCCTATCTTGAACAAAGTGTGTGAGATGACCGGCAAAGAATACAAAAAAGATAACAAAACTGACATCTCTTTAAGAATAATAACAGACCACGCAAGATGCGTAACCTTTATGATTTCTGATGGAATCGTTCCTGGTAACGAAGGCCGCAACTATGTTCTGCGTATGATTATGCGCCGTGCATTAAGACACGGAAAAATGCTCGGGCTGGAACTTCCCTTCCTGTACAACATAGTCGACACTGTTGTCGATAACTACAAAGAAGCTTATCCGGAACTTGAAGAAAATCGTCAAAGAATAAAAGACATTATCAAAAAAGAAGAAGAAAAATTCAAACAGACTCTTGATAGAGGCCAGAAACTTCTTGACGACTTACTTTCTGATGGTTCTAAAGAAATCAGCGGGGAAAACGCTTTCAAACTCTACGACACATACGGTTTTCCTCTCGAGTTAACAGTTGAAATTGCAGCTGAAAAAGGCGTAAAAGTTGATGAAGATGGCTTTAAAGCCTGCATGAAAGAACAGAAAGAACGCGCTAAAGCTGCAGCCCAGAAGATTATTCTTACAGACGATCTTATCTATATAGATATTGAAAAAGAAAACGGTGAAACAAACTTTACCGGCTATGAACAGACATGCGCCGAAGCAAAAGTTGTTGCGCTTGTCAAAGACGCTAAAAAAATCGACTCGGCCGATGAAGGCGAAACCGTTGATATCATACTTGATACAACACCTTTTTATGCTGAATGCGGCGGTCAGGTAGGCGACAGCGGTGTTATAGAAGGCAAAAACTTTAAAGCAAAAGTTTTAAACACCTTTAAAGTAGACAATCTATACGCTCACAGAGCAGAAATTACAGAAGGTACGGTTACACCAAACGACAGTGTGTGCGCGGCAATTGACGTATACAGAAGAAAACAAATAACAGCACACCACACAACCGCCCACCTGTTGCAATCAGCTTTGAGAAAAGTTCTCGGTGACGGCGTTAAACAGGCCGGTTCTCAGGTAGAACCGGATAAAACCCGTTTTGACTTCTCTTTTGACAGAGCAATGACACCTGCTGAAATTGAGCAGGTAGAAGAGCTTATGAACGATTGGATTTCTCGTGGACTGGAACAGCACACAGACATTATGGACGCCGAAGAAGCTAAAAAATGCGGTGCTATGGCTCTGTTCGGAGAAAAATACGGCGACAAAGTAAGAGTTGTCGGAATTAAGGACGAAAAAGGCGAGTTTGTATCCCGCGAGCTTTGCGGCGGTACTCACGTAAGCAATACAGCTCAAATAAGACTCGCAAAAGTTGTCCAAGAATCCGCAATTTCCGCAGGCTCCAGACGTATAGAAGTTGTTGTTGCTGATGCAGCATTTAAGTTCTTAAACGACAAAGCTAAAGAAGCTGACAAGCTGGCTCATCTGTTTAAAGCACAAACTAACGAAATATGTGAGCGTGTGGACAAGCTGATTGAGACAAACAAAGCACTGACTAAAAAAACAGAAGAACTGCAAAACGAAATCGCAAGCTCAAAATTTGCAACCTTCCTTAGCAGAACTCAGGATATTGAAGGCGGCAAGCTGTTTATCTCAAAGATAGATGATTTTGAGCCCAACATGGTTAAAACTTTTGTTGAAAAACTTTCTGACAAACTCGGCGAAAGTGTTATTGTTGTTGCTTCTTTGAAAAAAGACGGCGGAATCTTCATTATGGTTAAAGTAACAGATTCCTTTGTTAAAAAAGGTATAAATGCCGGCAAAATTGTGGGCGAGATTGCTTCAGCAACAGGCGGCAAAGGCGGCGGACGTCCTAACTTTGCGCAGGGCGCAGGCAAAGATGCTTCTCAATTAGACAGCATACTTTCTAAAGTCGAGACAGAAATAAAATCAGTTTAAGAGTATTCTTAATAACATAAAAACGGGACTTTAATAAGTCCCGTTTTTTATACATTACAATATAGATTTCATTGTATCGACAACGTTTTCAACAGTAAATCCGAATTTTTCAAACAGAACCTTAGCCGGTGCAGAAGCCCCGAAGGTGTTCATTGTAACAGATTTTCCGTCAAGCCCGATATATTTTCCCCAGCCGAATTCCGTAGCGGCTTCGACAACTACACGTTTTCTTACATCGTTTGGAAGCACCGAGTTTTTATATTCCTCACTTTGTGCGTCGAACAATTCCATTGAAGGCATACTTACCACACGTACATCAATGCCCTGTTTTAACAGTTCATCATGTGCTTTGAGTGCAAGTTCAACCTCGGAGCCCGTAGCTATAATTATTCCGTCAGGTTTGGCTTTTGTTTCTTTAACAAGTATATAAGCACCTTTCAAAGCATCTTTCGATGAGTATTTGCACTGATCAATGTTTTGTCTTGTTAACACAAGTGCAACAGGAGTCTTTCTGCTCGTTAAAGCTGTGTACCAGCCCGCAATTGTTTCTCTGGCATCAGCAGGCCTGAATACTATCAAATTAGGAATAGCTCTGAGCATAGAAAGATGTTCAACAGGCTGGTGTGTCGGGCCGTCTTCTCCAACCCCTATACTGTCGTGAGTAAATACGTATGTTACAGGCAGCTCCATCAAGGAAGACAGACGCATCATCGGTTTCATATAGTCGCTGAAAACAAAAAATGTCGCAACATAGTTTTTAACTCCGCCATACAGTGCCATACCGTTTGCAATTGCAGCCATTGCCTGTTCTCTTACACCGTAGTGGATGTTTCTACCTGCATAATTTTGAGCGCTGAAATCCCCGCCGTCTTTTATATAAGTTTTATTGGAAGGGCCAAGATCCGCGCTGCCGCCTATGAGATTGGGAATAATATCCTTAACCCTGTTAATTACTGCTCCGGAGGTACTTCTTGTAGCTTCGGTTTTGTCTGTACAAGCCCAGAATTCATCACTGTTTAACAGTTCTTTTTCGTCAACCCCGCTGTGATATTTATCCCAGAGTGATTTCATCTCCGGATATTTTTTACAGTATTGCTCAAACAGGGTGTTCCATCTGTTTTCTTTTTCTGATTTTTCTTTTGAAATTTGCAAGCAGTAATCATAAACTTCTTGAGAAACAAAGAAAGGTTCTTCGCTCTCCCAGCATAAAGTTTTTCTAAGCTCTGCCACATTATCAGCTCCTAGAGGTTCACCGTGAGAAGAAGCCTTACCCTGTTTAGCCGGACAGCCGTAACCTATTTGTGTTTTTACGGTAATAAACGAGGGTTTTGTCTTTTCAGCTTTTGCCTGCTCTATAGCCCTGCCTATTGCCTCCATATCATTGCCGTTTTCAACGGTTATTGTCTGGAATCCGAAAGCCTGCATACGTTTTTCAACATCTTCTGTGAAGGTTATGTCAGTATCACCTTCGATTGTTATTTTGTTGCTGTCATATATTACTATCAACTTATGAAGTTTAAGATTTCCTGCAAGAGAAAATGCCTCTGACGAAATCCCCTCCATAAGACAACCGTCACCGCCAAAAACGTATGTATAATGATCAACAACTTCGTAATCAGGTTTGTTAAAAATTGCAGCCAGATGTGCTTCTGCCATTGCCATACCTACAGCCATCCCCATGCCTGCTCCCAGCGGGCCTGTAGTAGCTTCAACAAAAGGCGTATGTGCATACTCGGGATGTCCCGGCGTTTTTGAGCCGAACTGTCTGAAATTTTTTATATCATCTATAGTCAACCCGCAATTAAACAGATGTAACAATGAATACAAAAGCGCTGAACCGTGTCCGGCTGAAAGTATAAATCTATCGCGGTTATACCAGTAAGGGTTGTTAAAGCTAAAGTTGAGATATCCTTTAAAAAGCGTGTATGCTGCCGGTGCAGCTCCTAACGGTAATCCCGGATGTCCTGAATTCGCTTTTTGGATTGCGTCTGCGGAAAGAATACGTATTGCATTGACGCATTTTTCATCAATTTTAGTCATTTTTGCCCTTTCTAATTTTTTGTTAATGTTTTATCTCTGCTTTAACCTTGTTCCACTTTTACCGGCACTCGTGTGCTTTTGTTTGGTATCTATAATCATACCATTTTTTCAAATATAATAACAGAGGCCTGTTATTAACAAGCCTCTGTTTCTACTTTAAAATTTGAACGGCATTGCCCGGACTCACATTGCGGCAAGTTTGTCAGCCAGAGGTGTTTTTAAAATTCCGTTAAGGGATTTATCTATTTCTTTTAACTTTCCGGCAATAAGTTCCATTTCCTCTGTCCAGACAAAGTTATCAAGAACGTATTTTTCGCCTGTTGCAAAATCTTTTGAAAGCTGAACTCTTATAATTTCAGCAAGCATTTTTTGAGCTGTGGGAACCATTTTTTCCATATCAATTTCCAAAAGCCCCTGTTCATTAAGCCAAATAGCTTTGTTTTCCAGAAAGAATTTTGTCTGCATAACGGTTCTTACCCTGTGAGCCTGAGATATTGTAGGCTTTGCTTTCAAGAAATTATCAGCTGCATAAGTAACAATGATTTGTTTCTTTTCTTCGGGCGTATACATACCAAGCTCAACCAGAACATCAAGCAAGGCAAGCGAGCCCATGTCGGCTTTGTTTTCTTCAATAATGTTTTTATATTTTCCAAGAGCTTCCGTTCCTGATTTCGGGCCTAAGGAGTGAACGTTTTCATGCCCGATTGTAAACCAGTGGTCAGCTTCTTGATTGTAATACTTGTGTAAATCCTTTGACAAAGTAGCGTCGAGTCTTTTTTGTCTTTTGGCTTTTGCTTCAGGACTTGTGCTGATTCGTATTTGCCTGTGATAGACGTTTCTTCTGCCTCCGCCTATTTTTAAAGAGGGTTTGTCGTTATTCGGAAGGTTCTGAGCCAGTGTTATACCGCCTCTATATGTTCCTTCATCGCCTCTTAGCGTAACGATGTCAACATCAACCATGGTCTGTTTTTCGTCGTCGCCTTCTGAAATATTTTGTTCATATTCATCTTTATAGGGCATATGCTGAGCCAGTGTCGGCATATATTTTTTTATTTCAAGAAGCTTTGCCGTACCTTCTTTGTTTACAATACCAACTCTGATTCCGATAGAGTCTTTTGAAATAGGTTCAATATTGTTTTGTTCCAGCAGTTTGTTGAGTTCATCATTTTCTACAACTGAGCCTGTCATTTCGTCAGCGTATTGCTCGCGAGAAATTGTAAACTCAAGAGGTGTGTCTTGAAGCTCAGCCCATTTTTTATCAGCGTAGGCATCGTTTTTAGGATTATTTTCACACAGTGCAATCGCCTGAAGCTTAAGATACTTGTTAAAATCCTCATTTGTAGAAACTTCTGCAGCTGCTTCAAGCTCGTCTGCAATATAAGAAAATTCTTTTGCAAAGTATTCTGTATAATCAACGGCTCTGAGTTTTTCGCCATCTCTTACAACCATTGAACGCTGATTTAAGATGTTTCTTACCTCATCAATTTCACCGTCTTTTATCATTTTTATAAGTATGTTATGGAACTCTTCTTTTGACAGGTCAACAGGATAAAAACCTTTTCCGGGTAATTCTTTTGTATCTTTGGCGAGAAAGATTTTATTCGCCTCGGAGTCCACCGCGTTCATACCTATCTGTGCATTAAAAAGGGTAAGAGTCATTTGAGCATCTTCGTTTCCTTTTTTGGCCTCTTCTTCCAGATATGCCTTAAAGTCCAGGTTATCAGGGTTATCCTGTTTCATAAACACTTCGTCTATTGCTTTTGCGGCTTTTACAAGATGGATTAATGCATCTTTATCGCCCTGTGCTAACGCTTCATATTCTTTGCTGTCTTCTTTAAGCATTTCTTTTGGTATCAAACAATCCTTTGAAGTTCTTTTAACAAGTTCTTCATGGGAGAGGTTAAGTTCAAAGTTCTTCATATTACAAACTCCTTATACTAACGTCAGATACAGTTTTTGTAACGCAAAAAACATATTTTAACAATCCGTTTTATTGTGTATTTTCAGTTTAAGAGAATAATAACGACTGCGCCTGCAACCATTATTAATGAACCGGTCAAACGGGGAATTATATTCTGTTCTTTAAAAATTTTATACCCGAAAACTATACTTAGCACAGACGAAAGCTGAAATAAAGACAGTGCATAACCAACATTCATATGGGCAAAAACGTAGTTCGTTGTATACTGCATTATCCCCATACAAACAACAAGCTTAACTATATGTGTTGAATTCCTTGATTTTAAAATATTGAATTCTTCTATTAAATCTATTTTTTCAAAAACAAAAAGTAATGCAGAAAAAACAGCACCGAACAGACACCAGGAAACAAAAGCATCCCACGTGCCGGACATTAGAATAACCTTTTTTATAACAATGGCTTCTGTCGCACAAAACAGCAGAGAATAAAATCGGTATTGAATCTCTTTGTTTTTCAATAGCTCGAAGCTAAAACGTTCTTTTGTTGTATCAAGGATAAAATAACTCCCAAAAAATATCAAAGCCATGCCCAAAATACCGTAGAGATTCGGAATTTCATGCAAGAAAAATATTCCGAGTATTAGACCTATTACTGATTTATAGGAGTTAATAGGGCCGATAACCGACAAATCCCCTTTTTTCAATGATTTTACAAGAAAGAAATTTCCAAGAGCCCCCAAAAATCCCATTAAAGCAGAATACAGCCAGAAATTTAGTCCTTCGCTTATAGCATACCCTCTGGAGAACATAAAAGGCACGCAAACAAACAAAAGCAGCAAATACGTCAAAAATGTTATCATCAGCGGGTTGCTTCTGGTAGTAAGCTTTTTTTGATATACATTCCCGAGTGTATTTGAAAAAATTCGTAATATAATTGCTGTAGTTGTAAGAAAAAATTGCAGAATCTTTTTCTCCTTTACTTCCGCTATTCAGGCTTCTACTATCTAAAATACTATTATAAACAGAAGTCTAACAATTGCCCATCCGGGTATAAAAATTTTTATATAGGCAAAATTCATTTTTTGAAGTAAAATATCCTTATGAAAAAGTTCTTAGCAACAGTGTTGGTAATATCTGCTATATGTCAGGGTGTTTACGCATTTCCTGTGGATACTTCGGATTGGGTTTGTTCTGAAGAGCCCGGCCAGTTGTCAGTTTCTGCAGCAGAAATTGACCTGAAAAGTGATTTAAAGCAGGAATACAGAGTATACCAGACATCTCTTGAAAACAAGACAAACTCTACTCTTGATATATCAATACCGTCAAATGCAATTGTGGACTCTAATGTAAACAAAATATTAAACGGCGGTTTGTCTATTAAAGAATTAATGCAGATACCTAAAGAAATTGCGGTAGAAAGCTATAAAGAAGATGTTGGCACAGGCTGTATAGCTGCTGCGCATAAGGGATTGATATATACAACAGCAACTGCCGGTGCGGTGGCTGCCGGTGCAGGGCTTATTGGTGTTTATCCGCAACAAAAAATTGAAGAGTATTTTTCCCACAAAAAAATAAAAAAAGAATATAAAAAATATTACGGAAGTTTAATCAGTGATTTTACTATGCCGCCAATGTCGCAGAAGGATTTGATTATTTTTGTGCCTATTGAAAACACAAACTGCGTTATTAACGTAAATAACAGAATCGACCGCGACGATATTTATTCTGATTATCACCAGCTGTAGAATATAGCGTTATTATAAAAAAATCCTGACCATTGGTCAGGATTTTTTAAATGGTGGGCCCGGAGAGACTCGAACTCTCACACCAAAGGCGCTAGATCCTAAGTCTAGTGCGTCTACCAATTTCGCCACAGGCCCACTATTTAATTTTCAAACGGAATACTGTGCATCTACCACCTCTCAGAAATTGACATTTAGTCAATTTCTTCGGCAGAGTGCCACAGGCCCATTTATTAAATTGTCATTGTTTTAATCTTACCGTATAAAGAATTGTCGTCAATAGGTGTTAATATTGATAAATTATTAACTTTGAGTTACAATCATAACTACCGCATGGGGCGTTAGCGCAGTTGACTCTGCCGAAAAAAAGGTGACTAAATGTCACGTTTTTTGAGAGGTAGCCAAGACGA
>CALVAT010000065.1 GCA_944325565.1 Candidatus Gastranaerophilales bacterium | reverse complement strand
GGCTTTAGAACAATTTTTTCTCCCTGAGCAGGTCTTTTAAAATACTTTTTGTATTCATTTTTATATTTTGTCATCATCTCTGGAAAAAATCCGCAATCCTGCAGCCAAGGATCAATGATAATTGTTTTTTTAGGGTCATTTCCTGTTTTAATATAAACAACACTGTGATTGAGCAGATTGCCTGCCGTATCAGCAAGAGAAGCTTTTGCGCAATTTTTTACCCCGTTCATTCTCAGTGCAAGTTCGACAAGAGAAGACTGCTCAAAGCAGGTTCCCAGCTTTTCTTTTGTTGCACTGTAAAGTATATTTTTATAAAAAGTAAAAGGATTTTTGACATATCTCCTGTCCTGCCTGTATTCCATCAAAGTTCTATTCTTTTTCAATATAAAATCCATAATTTTTTTTATTGACAGAATTTCTGGCCACGCTTCATTAGCGGCTTTGGTATAGGCTACAACAGGAAATTCACGGTTTACAACACGGCGCAGATTGTCTGCGTCTTTTATAAGGCTGCTTCTTGATTTAAACGATATGTTAGAATTTATCTGCATACCTGCATAAAACAGGTGAAAACAAAAAATTGCGTTTCATTTTGTTAAATATAAGGACAGGCTCTGTAATATTTACATTGCTTACAGGCGGGTGTTTTGTGGCAATAAAAGTTTTTTTGTTCCTGAATACTTGTTATTATTTCAAGAATCTGTTTTCTATATTGCATATAAAGCTCCTGAGTAAACGGTATTGTTATTTTGCTGTTGGCTGAGAGATTCAGATACTGCAAAGACAATTCCTCCGGCGTATTTATAAGTTTTTTCAATTTTAAAATTTCATACATACACAAAAGATAAAAACTCGTCTGAAATTTCACTCGTTCCGGCGTAAAACTAGAACCTGTCTTCCAGTCAAGAATGATATAGTTTTCATCAAATTCAAAAAGAGCATCAATCCTTCCGGAAAGCCAGTATTCATCAATTTTTAGATTAAAAGGATATTCGCTTTCCACAACTTTGTAATTTTTTACATCACTGTTTTTAAAGTTATACCAGAGCAGCTTGTCACCGGAGGGAAGTGCCTCTATTAGCTTTGTGACATCATTTCCTTTAAGATAGTAGTTAATTATGTTATGGAGATTGTTTCCTGTTTTAGTTTGAGAGATGGGCTCTACTATATGCACCCTGTCTATGTAGCACAGCTTGTATTTTTGAGGGCATTCGTCATACATCTGGAGTTTTCCCAGTGTATATGTTGGTAGTGTATTATTTTGCATTTGTTTCTCCCGAAGATTCTTTAAAAAATTCGTTAAAAAGGACGGAAAATTTTGTGTCTTTTATTTTTGCGAATTTTTTATACTTTCCTGCGCAGGTGACATAAAGTTTTTTCTTTGCACGCGTGATAGCAACATAGAACAATCTCAGGTTTTCCTGTGCAACAAAGATTTTTAAATCTTTTTCATCTTTCTTTTTGTAGTTCAAGTTTAAACCTTTTACCGCTTCAATAAAACGCTCTTTTGACTTAATTTTTATCTGATTTAAATCAAAAGGCAGAATTTCCTCGCTGAGTCCTGGGATAAAAACATAATCAAACTCATCGCCCTTTGACTTGTGATAAGTCATTATATGAATAGAGCTTTCGTTTTTGGTTTGTTCTTTATCTTCGCTAAAGAATTTAAACTTGCTTAAAACAGGTTTTTTAGAGAGTTCTTCTATTCTTTCAAGCAGCACATTGTTTGTTTTGTACTGTTGGGCCATTCGTTTTAAAAGCAGTGCGATAATATATATGTTAGATTTTTCAACATCTGTGTTGTAGTAGTAATTCCCGATTTTAACAACAATTTCTTCTGTTGTCAGTCCGGTATTTTCCAGCCAGTAGTTCAAATCCCATAAGAACTGTGACAGTGCACTATCCGGAAGGTCGTCTTGAGATTGCAGTATAAACGGGGTTTTTAGCTCTTTAATAAACTCCAAATCTTCATTCGTAAGTTTTAAGATTCTCTGTTGCTTAAGCTCCTGTGCTGTTTTTAAAACAGTATCGTTCTGCCACGGGTGAGCAATAAATTTAAGAAGAGAAAAAACAAGTGCGAAAACAGCCTGATTTTCAAGACAATCGCTTCTGTTTATCACATTGTAGCCGTAATTCCCCAGAAACTGCGAATATTCGTCAATTTTATAGTTGTTTCGAACAAGTATTGCTACTGAGGCTTCGGGCTCACGTGTGAAGATGCTTCTCAACTGCTGCAGAATATAGACATTTTCTTCGTTATATGTGTCAAATGTTTTGGCCTCAAGTCCGTTTTTAACAACCGGATTTTTCCCATCCACCCCTTGCATTTTTATGTCAAAAAATGCCTCTTTTAATTCCTCTGTGTTTTTTGAATAGTCTATGAGTCTGTTTGCCGTTTCGTAAATATCTTTGCAGCAGCGCTGAGAGTGGTTCATTGAGATATTTTTATTAGTTGTTACAAAGTTTTTAAACCCTTCTGTATCGGCATTTGTAAATGTGGTAGTAATAGCCTGATTTATGTCCCCGCATCTTATTAGGTTTTTGTGTTTTTGAGAAAGCAGGTTTAAAAGCTTTTGCTGTATTGAGGAGGAGTCCTGTGCCTCATCTTCTATTACATAACGGCATAAGTTCTGGTAATAATCCGCCACATCTTTGTTTTCTTCAAGAATTTTTACACAATAAGAGAGCATATCATCGTAATCTATGATGTTTCTGGTTTTTAAACAGTTGTTATATACATTATAGAATTTGATAAAGGTCTGAAGCTCTCTGTCTTTTACATACGGGATTTTTTGAACATCGGAGAGTTTTAGCGAAGATACTGCCTTTTCGTATTTGTCAAAGTCTTCTTGCGGAAGCTGCATTTTGACCATAATTTCTCTTAAAATCTTCTGGCGCAGGTTGTCATCGCATACTTCAAAATCTTCGCTTAAACCGGCTTTTACATAGTTTGCGTTTTCTTTAAGAATTCTCAGTGCAAGCCCGTGAATAGTCGAAATATTCGGGAGTTTTTCAAGATCAGGACAGGCTTTTTTTATTCTTTCTTTAAAATTCTTTGCCGCAGAATCCATATATGTCATAACAAAAATATTATCGCTTTTTACTCCGCTGCTCAGAAGTTTTATTATTAGCGCAAGAAGAATAGTTGTCTTGCCTGCTCCTGGTACTGCTGAAACAGCCATTTTTCCAGATTTATAATCAAGAACGGGTTTCTGGTCTTCGCGAGGCGTAAAATTAAAGTTTATTTTTTCAGACGGTGTTTCTTTTTGAGTGGTAATGTATTCTTCCAGTGCACCGAAGTTTTCGTTTCCTTCGGAGTCAAAAAGACTTGAGTAAGCGAAGATATTCTCTTGAGCCAGCAGTGAGAGTTTGCGCAGCTGCTTGCGGGTTTTTAGTGTGGTTAATTCAAGGTTTTCCTCATAGGTAAATTCCTTTTTGTCCCATGATTTTTGAAACACCCACGAATTGTACAATGTGCCAAAGTCCTCCTTTACCCACAGAGGTGAACTTATATCAAGCCAGAACTGGTATTTTGTTTTCAATGAAAAATCGATGATTTTTTGAGCTGTTGCAACAACTATGGATTTTTCTTCAATTTCTGGAGAATACGAAGGGTTTTCCGAGATTATAGAGTTTTCTGTCTGGGTAAGTATCGCTGATTGCAAAGCAGGATTGTTTTTTTGTTCAAAAAATACTGTTTCAAAATCCTGAATCTGTTTTATAAAAAAGTTTAGTTTTTCAAGCTGATGAAGCTCATCAAAAGACGGATTTACCAGATTTTTGTATATTGAAAAAATCTTTTCAGAAAGAGGCATCTGCGCTGATTTTATAGAATCAATAGTTTCGACAAGTGCATTTAATGCTTCATTATATCTTGGATTACCAAGCTCAAGAGCCTTTATTTCTCCGGTTTGATTGTATTGTGTTACAACGGGCAGGCAATATTTTACAGGAATTTTGAGCATTCCGTTTAAAACGGCACGCACCTCATAAATATCTACCTCTCGCCCGAGTGATAGATTAAGCAGCGTCAGAGTGTATTTTACAAGCGGTGTTTCACAGAGCTTTTCACTGCCTGAGAAATAGTTTATACGGATATTTAAAGGCTTAAAAATCTCTAGTAGAGTGAATTTTAGAGTTGTGTCGATAATCGGCGTTACTATGCTTATCTCATCTGGAGAAACTCCGCTTTTTATTAATTCTGCTATTTGTATTGCTGCTTTATTTAGCATCTCAAGCCTTCTTGTGCAGTCCCTGTGCACGATATTAAGACCTGACTCTTTTGTGTTGTCAAGATTTATCACCTTATCTTCGGAAAATAATTTCTCCAGATTTTCTACAGTGTTAATGTCAGCGTTTAAAAATCCAAGACGTGAGGTGCCGTAACGGTCATACCCGATAAAAATCTGTTTTAGCCGTGGTTTTAAAAATTCGATAAACTCAAACTCCAGACGTGTAATCTCATCTGCGTCATCTATTATTAAATATTCTATATTTTTAAAGCAGCCTGCGTTTTTATATATGCGGCTGAATATTCCCGCCTGTCTTATATAATCAAAGGTTCTGTATTCGAGAGTCTTTTTCTTATATATTTCTATTGCCTTTTGAGCATCCTGAGCAAAAGTTTCGCCCAGAATCTCGCTTTTTTTTGTAACCTCGGCGTCTGTCAGCGCATTATTAACAATGAGTGAATATCGTCTAAAAAGCTGGTGGATAAGGTTTATTTTGGAATTGTAATCACTGAAGCCTATCTCTCTTATTGCACTTCTGAAAAAAAACTGTGAAATTTCAAGCCCAGTAAGATTAGGCGTGACAACATTTCTGCCCGAGGTAATTTCCTGCTGTATTTGAGGCCATATATTTATTATCGTGTTATATGCAAGCCCGAAAAAAGTATGTATTTGTGGATTTTCAAAGTGGTTTATTTGCAGGGTTTCTTTGACTTTGTTTGTAAAAAACGTTTTTTTAAACGAGTTTTGTACAAGCACAAGAATTTTATCCGCACTGATACCCTGCTCGAGCAGATTCGTGTATTCTTTAACCAGACGCTGTGTTCGGTCTGTTTTAGCACTGCCTTGTATAAGCATAATTTGTTCCCGTATTTATTTTATCATTGAAATTTGTTAACAAATGTTAAGAAAATTGTTTATTTTGAGCAATCCATAAAGCTAAATTGTTTTTATATAAATGTAAGGTTAGATTAATAAGGTTATGTACCCGAAAAAGGGTAGATTAATTTTGGAGGTCGGTTATGAACGGTATATCATCAGCAGGATTTTACGGGTATCCTAATCCGTACCAGATGATGGCAACAGCCACAGCATCAGGTAGCGGGTTAACCGATTTGAATGCAGGTTTTTATCAACACTTTGGCTTGGGCAATGTTCCTGTCTATGATATGTCCATAAGCGGAGCCGCAGGTGGTATGACAAATCCTTATGCAATGGGAGCAATGGGAATGGGTATGTACGGAATAAATCCGCAATACTGGCCCCAGTATCTCAAATATATGAATATGGATTATAAAGATCGCCTTGCTTATGATTATGACCTTAGGAATTTAGCCCGAGAACAATACTATCAGGAAGGTAAAGATGCTAAAAACTATGCATCTGCAACGGATGGATTGACAGGTTCAATCAGAGAAGCTTGCAACTCTTTGCAAACAGTTGTGATAGAAGGTGAATCTGATCAGATAGTTGAACAGTTTGAAAGAATAGTTAACACATTAAGACAGTCACCGTTATATACTAGATTGCAACAGGAATTTAAAGACAATCCTGCAATGTTAGAAATGACATTAAGAAACTGTGCAAAAGAACAGTTCCAGGCTGTTACCGGTCAGGATTTGAAAGCAATGATACAGCAAAACTGCGACGGAACTCTTGCAAACTCCTTCTGGAATACAATTACCTTCGGTAATGCTCAGAAATATTCATCAGAAGAAGTTATAGCAAAAATGGAAGGTTCAGAGCCTCCGAAGTCAGAAAAAACAAAATCTCTCGCAGGCAAAATAGGCGGTGCAACCGCAACGACCGGTACAGGTGCAGCAATCGGATTTATGGTCGGCGGGCCAATAGGGGCACTGGTCGGTGGTGCAGCTGGTCTTATTGCTGGTGTTATCGGTGCAAATTGCTAATTTTATAAAAATTTTAATATTCCGACTATAACTAACCAGACAAAAAGCCTTTACTCTTTATGGTAAAGGCTTTTTGTCATAGTTATTTTATGGTATATAATGATTTTAATAGGGAAAAAGGAAACTTTTATGAAAATATTGATAGTTGGCTCAGGGGCTAAAGAATACTCAATTGCAAAACTTGTGTCGCAATACGATAATACGGAACTCGTTTTTGTTGCACCGGGGAATGATGCTATAGCCGAATTTGCAAATTGTATAGATATAAAAGCTGACGATATCGAAAATCTTGTTGAATTTGCAAAGGTTAATGAGATTGATATGACAATTGCGGCGTCAGAAAAGTCTATTGAAAACGGTATTGCGGACAAATTTAACGAGGCTGGTTTGATGATTTTCGCTCCTACATCAGAGGCTGCTAAAATAACAAATTCAAAATCAATTGCCAAAAAATTTATGTATAAAGTTAAAATCCCTACTCCTAAATTCGGAATTTTTGACAGAGAAAATATGGCTATAGACTATGCAAGAAAATCCCAGTATCCTCTTGTCATAAAAACGGACAATCACCAGCACGGAGAAAATGTTTTTATCTGTGATAACTTTAAAATTGCAAAAAGAATAATAGAAGATCTTTTTGATAACGCTCAAAAAAAAGTTATTATTGAAGATTATGTTGCAGGACAGGAGTTTTCTTATTACATCGTCAGTGACGGCTATAATGCAATGCCTTTAAATTCTGTTGTTCCGTATAAATCTGTACTCGAGGGCAACGGCGGTGCTATGACATCAGGTCTGGGGGCTTATGCACCTTTTTATATGATAGACAGCAAGCTCGAAAGTAAAATTTTTAAGGAAATAGTATACCCTGCGTTGGACGAGCTTTCAAAAGGACGAAACCAGTATGTTGGTATACTCGGTATAGATATAATTCTTGACCGTTCCGGTAATTTGAATGTTATAGAATTTAATTCTTTTCTAAAAGAGCCTGATGCTCAGTGTGTGCTGGAGCTGCTGGATGATAATCTTACAAACATTATGAATGCAACAGTTGTGGGGTCGCTCGTTGATGATTACAGAGAAATAGCTTCAAAACCATTTTTTAGTACCTCACTTGTACTAAGTTCCGGCAACTATCCGTCTGAAGGTACATACGGGGAAGTAATAACAGGTTTGGAAGAAATTGAAGATCACTGTGATATTGCTTACTTTAATACTGTGAAGGATTCTAACGGAAACATATTAACAACCGGCGGTAGAACACTTGTACTTACAACAGAAGCGTCAACTCTTGAAAAATCAGCACAAAAACTTTATGAGTGTGTTGAGCTTGTAGGTTTTGAGTCTATGAAATACCGCAAGGACATAGGCAAAACCATTATTATAGGATGTTAATATGCTAGAAAATGAAATATACAGGAAATGCATAGTCTGCAATAAAATAAAATCACGCAGCAGTCTTATTAAAATTACAAGAAATAAATCAACTGGAGAAATAAAAATTAACCCTGATTCAAAATTTTTTGGACGTTCAACATATATCTGCAAAAGTGAAGAATGCGTTAATAACGCCTTTAAAAAGGGAAAATTGTTTAAAATTTTACACCTTGCTCCAGATGAAATTTTAAAAGAAAAAATCAGGGCTGTACTTGAGAAATAGATTGTGTTACAAATATATTAGTAGAAAGAATTGGAGAAATATATATAGAATGACAGAAACGATAAGAGTGTATGATTTAGCAAAAGAACTGGGCAAGACCAACAAAGAAGTTATTGAAAAGTTGGACTCGCTTCTCGGCGTTAAGGTTAAATCGCATTCTAGCGTTATTTCTTCTATTCAGGCAAATAAGTTAAAAGAAGTTTTATCAGAGCCGAAGGCGGAATCTTCCAAAAAGCCTAAGGCTTTTATCGTTAAAAAGGCTAAAGTTAAAGAGGAAGAGCCACAGGAAGAAAAAGCTGCTCCTGTCGCAGAGGAAAAACCAAAAGAAAAAATTAAACTGGGCAAAATCGAACAGCCGGTTATTCCTCCTGCTCCGAAAGTAAAGCTTGGAAAAATAGAACCGCCTAAACCACAGCTAAAACCTGCTTCTAAATCTGCAAAACCTTCTGACAAAACTAAAGAAGCAGCTCCGGCGAAAGAAGCAGCCGCTAAAAAATCACAGGACAAAAAAGAGACCTCACGTCCTGATAAAAAACCTATTCAGCGCCATGTAATTCCTCAAGAGATTTATGAAGCAAAAGGAAATTCAAAGAAAAAAGGTTCTAAAAAAAGAGAAAAATCCTATAACTCAAAAGAGGAAGAACAGGAAAGAATCAGCTTAGAAAAGGCTAACGCTCAGAAACATAAAAAAAGAACCCACGCAGAAGAAGCAGTTGAAGAGGTTAAAAGTGTTGTTATAAATCAGCCGTTGACTGTTGGTGAGCTGTCGGAAAAAATTCATAAGGCTTCTGCTGAGATTGTTAAATTCCTTATGATGCAAGGAATTTTGGCAACGGTTAATCAGGTTATTGATGTGGCTACGGCCAAAAAAGTGTGTGAAAATTTTGAGATAGAAGTTCTGGAAGAAGACCTTGAAGCATATATGGAAGAAGAACTTCAAAAAGAAGAAGAGGCAAAAGAACTTGCATCAATTGACCCTAAACTTTTAAAACGCAGAGCACCTGTTATTAGTATCATGGGCCACGTTGACCACGGTAAAACAACACTTTTGGATTCAATCAGAGCATCAAAACATAAAATTGTTTCGACAGAGGTGGGCGGTATCACTCAGTCTATCGGTGCTTATACTGTTTATTTGAACAATAAAAAGATTGTATTTATCGATACTCCCGGTCACGAAGCGTTTACTGAAATGAGAGCCAGAGGTGCGCAGGCTACTGATATTGCTATTCTTGTTGTTGCGGCTGACGACGGTATAATGCCTCAGACAATTGAAGCGATAAATCACGCAAAAGCCGCTAATGTACCTATTATTGTAGCGGTCAATAAGATTGATAAACCTGATGCCAATCCGGACAAAATTTTGCAGCAGTTGACTGAACACGGACTTGTCCCAGAAGAGTGGGGCGGAGATACTGTGTGTGTAAAAGTCAGCGCATTGCAGGGAACTGGTATTGACGAACTTCTCGAATACATTCTGCTGCTTGCAGAAGTTCTTGATTTAAAAGCTAACCCGGATGCACCGGCTAGCGGTGTTGTAATAGAAGCAAACCTTGATAAAGGCAAAGGCCCTGTAGCAACGCTTCTTGTGCAAAATGGGACTTTAAAAACCGGCAATTGCGTAGTTGTTGGTAATGTTTGCGGCAAGGTAAGAGCTTTGCTTTCAGATTCCGGCGAAAGAGTAAAGAAAGCTGCACCATCTACTCCTGTTGAGATTCTTGGATTGACGGAAGTTCCTCAGGCAGGTGACAAGTTTGAAGTCGTTGAAAATGAAAAAATGATGCGTGCAATTGTTGCAGAACGCAAAGAAAAAGAAAGAAATTCACGTCTTGAGGCTATGCTGCCTAACCATATCAGAAATGAAATTGTCGGCGAAGGTGATGATGGCATTCAACATCTTAACCTTATTATAAAGGCTAATACCAACGGCTCCGCAGAGGCTCTTTCACAGGCTATAGGCCAGTTTAAGTCAAAAGAAATTGTAATAAAACTTATACACGTTGGTGTAGGCGATATTTCAGAGGCTGATGTTATGCTTGCTGCTGCCAGCCATGCTATTATTCTTGGTTTTACAGTTAAAGAGGACAATAACGCAGAGCTTGCTGCTGCAAGGGAAAACGTTACAATTAAAAAATTCGATATTATTTATCAAATCCTTGAAGATCTTGAAAAAACAATGCTCAGCTTACTGCAGCCGGAAATTAAAGAGGTTGAACTCGGTAAGGCTGAGGTTAGACAGGTGTTTACTGTCGGCAAAACATCAAGAATCGCAGGCTGTTATGTTACAGAAGGTAAAATTATCAGAGGCAAAACAGCTGTTGTTATCAGAAACGGCGAAGAAATTTTCAAAGGTACAATTGACCAGCTTAAGAGATTCAAAGACGATGTTAAAGAGGTCGCAACAGGTTTTGAGTGCGGTATTTCCTTTGCAAAATTCAATGATATTCAAGAAGGCGATATAATTCAGGTTTCAACAACAGAAGAAGTAGAAAGACAGGCTCTGGTTTAATGCTAAAGTTTTATAAGGATGATTTTTCTGTCGCTGCACTGACTGTTTCTATTATGTTTGTGCTGGGCGTTGTTATTCATGGTTTTATACTTAAAGCTAATTCGGAATTGCAAAATGTAATAGTGTTTGCTTTTATATTGTTTGGTGCAATTTTTTTCTGGCTCTTATTTTTGTTTTTTAACGACCTGTCAGATGACTATAAAAGAAAAGAATCTCCTAATGGGTTGATATGGTTGGTTTCCTTTGGTGGATTTGTGCTTTTTTTCTTAGGTTTACTTATTAAATCAATAATTATTTCTACAGATTCACAGGGAGTGATAGGGGTTTTCTTTGTAATTATTCCGGATATAATTTGGTTTAAATATTCTTTCTTGCAGATTTTTGTAAATGCAGGATACATTTTATATGTGTTGTTTGCAAAGGAAAAAAACATGAAAACCTTTTTTGACAACTCACTTGTATTTTTAGTAGGTATTGTTCTTTCGTTCATCAATACTTATTTGTTACTATCTCAATATATAGGGATGATGGGACATAATGCTAAAACTTAATATGAGTGATTTGTCTATTGTAACTTTGACTACTTTTATTATATTTCTGCTTGGTTCAATTGCAGATGGATTGATACTTGCCTTGGCTAATAATACTAAACCATCATATCATTTTAATATAGAATTTAATATAACTCTTTTGGTTTTGGATATATTGCTAACGGTTTTATTGTTTTTGTTGTTTATTTTTTCTAAAAAGTTATCTGATGATAGTGAAAAACAGGAATGTCGCATTCCTTTTATTACATATGCCTCATCATTAAGCGGGTATACTGCGGTAACAAGTGTTGTATTTATTTTAAAAAACATACTTATATTATTTCTGGGCCCCAATAATGGAGCGGGAATATTCGGGGGGATAGCAGTTTGGGCATTATTGCCGTTCAGCCCTTTTGCCATATGGCTTGTTATTTCATTTATTCAGTTTTTTATAAATATTTTTTATATTGTATATGCTTTGTCTTTGGAAGAAAAGAATTGCAAAACCTTGTTCGCTAATTCCGGAATAATTCTGGCGGGTATTGTTATTTCTCTGCTAAATACAATTTGTTTTATTTCTTGTGTCTTGTTTTAC
>CALVAT010000064.1 GCA_944325565.1 Candidatus Gastranaerophilales bacterium | reverse complement strand
AAGATGTTTTTCAGCTTCATAATTGCCTGCGCATGAAGCTGGCATACACGTGATTCCGATACATTAATAGTTTCGCCGATTTCTTTAAGAGTCATGTTTTCATGGTAATAAAGCACCATTATCATTCTTTCTCTTTCCGGCAAGCGTTTTAAAGCCATTTGTAATTCCTGTTTTACATCCTTATCCACAAGCTGCTCGAGCGGGTTTTGAAGATGTTCATCCTGAATGGTGTCTATTATTTCAACGCTTTCCTCTGAAGTTCCCTTCTTCTCATAAATAGAGCTGACCTGAGTGTCTTCTGCAAGCAGAGCCTCTAACTTATCTTTCTCCATATTCATAGCATTAGCAAGCTCTGTTGTTGTTGCGGCACGTCCAAGAGACTGTTTGAGATTTTCGGCAACAAGTTTTATTTCTTTAATTTTCTTTCTTGTAGAGCGGGGAATCCAGTCTTGAGAACGGATTTTGTCAATAATCGTTCCTCTGATACGCATAAGGGCGTATGTTTCAAACCTTGCACCCTTGTCCGGCGTATATTTTTCAATAGCGTCTATAAGCCCCTCTACGCCGTAGCTTGTAATATCTTCCAGTGAAAATGTCTGCGGAAGGTTCATTTTTATACGGCCGATTACATATCTTGTAAGATAAATATACTGGATAATGAGTTTATCTCGCAATGTTTTTTGCGATTTGTCATCTAGATACTGCTGCCAGAGCGCCTCCAGCTCCTCATCCGACAGCCTTTTTATCCTGTTATACGAATTGTACTCTAACTCTTCACTCATTTGTACCGGTTATCCAAACGACTTCCCCTAATAAGTCATACTATATGATGGTATATTAATATTTTACTTACTATACAAATGAGGGAATCATGTATACGTATGATTTTTAAAACCCGCTGCTGCCCATAAAAAACAATCTCATATATTTGGCGGTTTTAAAAAAATACAATACGAAGGATTATTATAATACTACCCCAATAATAAAGGTAAGCTGTAATTCATGCCCTATTTCGTAATATACATTATCGTTATGATTATCGGAGTTCTACTCGGCGGACCGCGTAGACGCAGTTTCTTCGGTTATGGCGGATATGATGACTACTACTACGGTGACGCTCCGATAAATAATATTTTCTCCTGGGGCGTAAATCAGGTAAACAAAAGAAACCGCAGGATTGCAGCTCTAAAAACCGCTGCAAACTACCTTAAACCCTATGAAAAAATATTCGGCTCTCTTACGCTGTCGAACAAATTTTGCTCGCTTAACAGAAACAAAACAGGCGATACTATTATCTGTATAAGTAAAGAATATGACGAAAACGGCAAATGTATGATGCTTACCGCAAAACGCTTCAGCCCTATGGATGTGGATGAATATTTTGATATGATGTGTGAAATGTTCAACTACAGCACACGTTACACTGACATCTACAATTCTTTAAAAGCTAACGCTATAATAACGGAAACAGTATATTCTTCTAAACCCGTTGAACCTGTGTCTTATGCAAAACCTGAAACCCCGAAATCACAGGTTGCAAAAAAATATCAAGAAGCCTCAAACGATAGCGGCAAAACACAAAAACTCAACAGGGAAATAGAAAACTTTGTAAAACTTACAGACGGTCTGACCGATGTAAACAACGCCTCCGAGGCAGAACTTACTGCTCTGAGCGGCATAAACATTGTTATGGCAAAAAAAATTATAAACTACAGAGATACAATCCGCCCCTTTAAATCCGTAGATGATTTTATCGAAATTATGGGCATAAAACCGCACTACGCAAAACGTCTGCGTGGCGAAATCTGTGTAAACAAAGTGAATATGAAAAAGGTTAAGAAAGCAAAAGCAGAAAGAATTATAGACCTGTAATGAAGCTGAATATTTTTAAAATATTAAATAAAACTACGGCAGAAGGCCCCGGCAAAAGATTTTGCCTGTGGGTTCAGGGCTGTTCGCGCCATTGCAGGGGATGCCACGCAAAAAGCACGTGGTCACACAGTATTAACAAACTTATGGACGTAGACGAGGTTTTTAATCTTATAAAATCTCAAACTGATATAGAAGGTGTGACTTTTCTTGGCGGAGAACCTTTTGAACAGGCGCAGGCGCTTTCTCTTCTTGCACAAAAAGTTAAAGAAACAGGGCTTTCTGTTATGACTTTCAGCGGGAACTCTTATGAGGATTTAAAAAACAGCAAAGATATTTTTGTGCAAAAACTTTTAAAATACACTGACCTGCTTGTTGACGGAGAGTTTAGAGAAGACTGTTTTGACCTGTCGCGTCCGTGGGTCGGCTCAAAAAATCAGCGCTATATATTCCTGTCCGGACGCTACTCTCTGCAAGAGATTATGCGCTGCAACAATAAAATAGAGCTGCATATAGATAAAAACGGCGTTGTTTTTGTCAACGGAATGACGGATTTTAAAGAACTTAAAAAATATTTAACTAAAAATATACCGGAGAAAAATTATGCTTGTTAAAAAGTTATCAAACCTTATAAGAGCAAGATTCCCTTACATTTATATCACCACCTATGAAGAAGAAAGAGTGACGAACCTTCTTAAAAAAATAGTAAGAGAACCCAAACTCGTCAAAGTTCCGCGTGAGGTGTATATATGGACACAAACAAACGGATTTATTAACGACGAAACAGAAAAACCCGTCCCCGGTACTATCACTCCGTCAAAAGCTCTTGAGTTCGTTGAAAAATGCGACAAGGACGCTGTGTTTTTATTCTATGACATGCATGTAAACTTCGGCATACATAACCGCGGCTGTGACTATGAACTCGTAAGACGTCTTAGAGATCTTGTTCCTGTTTTAAAAACAAGTCAGGCAAGAAAAAACGTTTTCTTTATCTCTCCGGATCTGGTCATCCCTGATACGCTTCAAAAAGATATTACTATCTGCAATTTCCCGCTGCCGACGTTAAAGGAAATCAGCGCTAAATTAAATAATATGATTACCCAGAATACAAAAGTTAAGTCCGACACACTCACTCAGGAGGACAAAGAAAGACTCTGCAAAGCAGCGCTGGGGCTTACCTTGCAGGAGGCTGAAAACGCCTTTGCGCTTGCAATGGTGAATGACGGCACAATAAGCATTGATGATTTGAAAATCATCATGGATGAAAAAATGCAGGTTATTAAAAAAACCGGCATACTCGAGTTTGTCTCAACAAACCTTAGCATAGACGATATAGGCGGGCTGGATAATCTTAAAAGCTGGCTTAAAAAGAGAAACAATTCTTGGTCTGAGAATGCTAAAAAATACTGCATTCCAGCGCCTAAAGGTGTTCTTATTACCGGTGTGCCGGGCTGCGGTAAAAGTTTGACAGCAAAAGCAATGAGTGCAATCTGGCAGCTGCCGTTGTTAAGGCTTGATTTAGGCAAAATTTTTAGCGGGCTTGTCGGAAGCTCGGAAGAAAATATGCGGCGTGCTATTGCTACAGCAGAGGCTGTTGCTCCGTCTATCCTGTGGGTTGACGAGATTGAAAAGGGCTTGAGCGGTGTAAACTCAGGCGGTGACAGCGGTGTTACATCTAGAATATTCGGCCAGTTTTTAACATGGATGCAGGAAAAAGAAGCTCCGGTGTTTGTTATTGCTACAGCAAATAATATAAACAACCTTCCGCCCGAGCTTATGAGAAAAGGCCGTTTTGACGAGATTTTCTTCGTTGATATCCCGACTTTTAATGAAAGGGTAGAAATCTTCAGGCTGCACCTTAAAAAAAGATTGAAAGACAAAGAGGTTGCACAAAAAGTTCCGGTAACAGATGAGGTCTGCAAAAAGCTGGCTTCGCTCACAGAAGGGTTCATCGGCGCCGAGATTGAACAGGTAGTTATCTCTGCACTTTATGAGGCATTTTTTGAAAAAAGAGCACTCGAGTTCAGGGATTTAGAAAAAACAATTAGAAATACTGTCCCGCTTTCTACGACCCAGAGAGAACAGATACTTTCGCTCAGAGCGTGGGCAAATGTAAGAGCCGTTGCTGCAACCAAAAAAGAGGATATGTCCCAGTATTCTCAAAGCAGTGAGGCCGAAAACGCCGATGATCAAAAAGATGTTTCCAAAACACGCGGCGGCCGTTCTTTAGATTTTTAATGAAAGGATTATACATTTATGTCTTGCACTATATCTTTGCTTCCCTTCGGACTTTTATACGCGGTGGTTTCCTCTATATCATACGGCATACGCACTGAAAGAGAAGCAAAACTTGTGGAATCAGAGGAGGTCATAAAAGCCAGAATAAATG
Source organism: Candidatus Gastranaerophilales bacterium (assembly GCA_944325565.1). Taxonomy (GTDB): domain Bacteria; phylum Cyanobacteriota; class Vampirovibrionia; order Gastranaerophilales; family Gastranaerophilaceae; genus Limenecus. The sequence continues at coordinate 7,257 of CALVAT010000064.1, read as the reverse complement.
AACAGTTAAAGGAATCTTTGCAAAATCCGCAGGAAATTACTCAAGATAGTATCGATAAAATCTGCAACGAGTACGAAACCATTTTTATGGACATGGATCTGCTTATGAAAACCCTGCAGGAATATGGTATTCAAACACTTATGGTGAACAAAAACAAAGTTGAAGCAGATATTGAGAATTTTCATCTGGCGTTTTTCAGAGAGGATGAAACAACTCCTTTTAACCTGAAAGTTACATGTGACAGAAACTGTGATGATATTGCTATTATTGAGGATTTGAGCACAGAATACGGAATGAACGCGCAGGAGGAATCCTACTTGAAAATAAAAGAACGGCTCGAGCAGCGTAATCTTCAAATTAATGAAGAGGAGATACTTGAGGACAACTCTATAGTGCTTACGGTGAACATAAATTAAGGTGTTAACATGAATCAGAAAAAATTAAAAATAACGCTTCTGCCAAACGGAGAAATAAAAATGCAAACAGAAGGCATTAAAGGCAAAAAGTGTCTTGATTATGCAAAACTCATGGAACAGCTCGCCGACGCAAAAATTACCTCTCAGGAGCTGACATCTGAATATTATGAAACAGAAGTGTATGAGGACAATAATTTGTATAATACGGGCGCTTAAGCTTTTTGATATTGAGCAGGTATGCTGTGGACTGAGCGCACGCCACAAATCATTCAGAGGGTACGTCACCGCGTCATTCTGAACGAATGTGAAAAATCTATGTTAAGTTCAGCTTAGTTAGAGAGATTCTTCGGCTAAAGCCTCAGAATGACGAGTTTGCTCTGTCATCCTGAAGAGCGAATCCGGACAGACACTCCAGTATGTACGTATTTCAAAACAGTGAAGCGAGCTCAGGATCTTACCGGTAAAGAAAGTCAGCCAAGAACGTTGGCCAGATTCTGAACACACCAAATCCTCGCAAAGCCTCAAAGCAGTATGCTTCAGAATGACATTTAAAATACACGTCATTCAGATGGTGCGCCACCGCGTCATTCTGAGGGCGCAGTCGTACCCTGCGGGCATCCTGATTCGTATGGCTCGCCTTCGGCTTGCCAACGACTCAAGCAAGAATCTAAAAAACACGTCATTCTGAGCGCAGCGAAGAATCTAGAGTTCTTTAGGCTAAATATTGCGTCATTCTGAACCTATACCCCGCCATCGCCATTTTGAAGCAACGAACTTTACATAAAGCTTAACAATAATTGTTTTCAAAATGATTATTAATATATAATTGCAATAAGGTATTATGAGGGTCACGGGGATTATGAGTTTTAAGGTTGAGCATATAAACAAACTAAAGGTCTTTTTGACAGCATTTATAATTGTATTACTTTTTGTTTTTGCGCAATTTTTCCAGAGCGTATTTGATATTATCGAAAACGAACTTGTTGATTTAAGAAGCAGCCTTATGCTTGACGGCGGGCTTTTTTCACAGAGATACAAAACTGCTGACAGCAATATCGTTGTAGTTTCTATAAACGACCTGACACAATACGAGGCGGCAAACTCTCCGGAGCTTAACCTCAGAAGATGGCCGTGGTCGCGTGAGGTCTGGGCCAAGGTAATAGATTTTCTTGAAAAACAGAATCCCAGTGTGATTGTTGTTGATTTGAATTTTTCAAACTACGAGGATTTGTCGCGCAATTATGCTTCTGCTGATATGAGGCTTGCTGATACACTCGGGTATTATAAAAACATTGTGCTCGCTACCGCGCTGAGAACACAGGTTGGTGTCGGTGAAAAATATGATGCTTCAAAAATTCTTGATAATTTTGAAAACCCCTATTCACCCTCAAGCGATGCTTTGAATATGCGGATTTATGACAGTACTCTGGACTCTAACATAACGTATTTTTCTCACACGCCTATACCTGATATTTTTACAAACAGTACCACAATGGCTGTAACAAACCTTGTTACTGATAAAGAAAACAGCGACGCAAATGTTAGATACTCACAGCCAGTATACAGACTGATTAAGGGAAATAAAGAATTTTACCTGCCTTCGCTGGCACTTGCGGCAATGATGAAATACAAAGGAATCGACCCGCTGACAGAGGAAATTGTTATAAAAAATAATGTTTTGCAGCTTCCGGGGCATTCAATACGCCTTGATTCAAAGGGCAGAGCTTTGATTAACTGGCATAAAGAAGTAAACACATATACGGATATTCCGATAAACGCACTGCTGCTGAGCAAGGTAAGAGGTACAAATTATTTTGAATACAATAACAGCAAAGTTCCGCTCGAATTTTTTAAAGACAAGATTGTTATAATCGCCCAGACACAAACAGGTACGGAAACTCATAATACCCCTGTAGCAAAGGACATGCCTGATGCCCAGATAAAAGCAACCATTATCGACAACTACATAAACGATGCTGATACTCAGGCAAAGCTAAGAAAGAATTTTGTAAAACACATAAATCCCGTAAAAGGTGCAATAATAACGGCTGCGTTTTGTATGGCGATAGTTGTTGCGATGCTTATTGCAACAAACCTGCCGCTGGCTTTTGTAAACGGGGTTTTGATAATTCTTACATATGTGTTGTTTGCACTGTTTGTTTTTGCACACCCGAGATTCAGGCTGCTTATTGATATGGCCGAGCCTTTGTACTGGATTTGTGCAATATTTCTGCTTGCGTTTTCTTTAAAGGCTCATCATGAACTTAAAAGAAGAAGAAAGATTGAGCGTATTTTTGGAAACCTTGTTTCAGAAAAGGTATTAAAACAACTGGTGAACAAGCCTCACCGCCTTAATCTAAAATCCACGGTACAAAAAGTTACAGTAATGTCGTGCAACATATACAACGATATACAGATTTCAAAAGAACTTCCGCCGGAAAAATATGTTGAGCTTATAAACAGGATTTTTAATTCTATAGAAAAAATTATTTTTAAATACAACGGCACAATTAACCGCTTTGTCGGGAATTCTGTTCTTGTTTACTGGGGATATCCGATACATTCGCGTAAAGACAGTGAAAATGCACTGCGAGCGGCAATAGAGATTCAGGAAAAAATAGAGGAGATTAACACAAGCGTAAGCACAATAAACTTTGAAGATTACGACGAACAAACTTTTGAAGAAAAATCGCCGAATAAGTATTCTATTGACGTAAAAATCGCTATAAACACAGGCAACGCTCTTGTCGGACAAATCGGCTCGTCTAACCTGTCTGATTTTACTGTAATGGGCGAAACGGTAGATGTTGTCGAACGGATTAAAGATATTTGCAGCGAGTTTGACAAAAATATCATTGTCACACAGAGTGTTCTGGATAACATTGATGAAAAGATTCCGGCACAATACGCCGGTGCTATCAGAGTGAAAAATTCTCAGGATAAAATTAAAATTTTTGAGATTAATCTAATCTAGTGTCTCAGTTGCTGACCGCAGCCAGCAACTGCTCCCTTTTGACTTCTTTTGACTTCTTTTTCCACTCTGCCGAATAAAAGCTGACTAAATGTCAGGCTTTATTTTTATGAGAGGCTTTGATTTTGTGAAAGTTGTGAAAATTTGCCGGTTGTCTGACTAAAAGTCTAGCCTGTTATTCTATTTTTCTGTATCCAGAAGCGAAAGGTTCAAGCAAAATAAATTCTTCGCTACGCCTGGAATGACAGGGCAAAGCCAAGTAGCTGCTATAAAACACCACTACTAAAACTAATTATCTTCACGAAGTGCAATAACTTCGATTTCCACAAGCGCACCTTTAGGCAGCTCTTTTACCGCAACACAGGAACGCGCCGGTTTTGAATCCGTAAAATACTGCGCATAAACCCCGTTAAATTCCGCAAAATCAGCCATCTCTTTTAAAAAGCACGAAACCTTAACAACATTGCTAAGACTCATTTTTGCAGCCTCTAAAACATTTTGTACATTCTTCATGCACAGGTGTGTTTGAGCCGTTATATCCCCCTGTATAAGCTGGCCTGTGGCTGGGTCAATAGCTATTTGACCGGAGCAATAAAGTGTATTGCCGGCTAACACAGCCTGTGAATAAGGGCCAACTGGCTCTGGAGCATCTTTTGTGTAAATTATTTGTTTCATTAATAATTCCTTATATTATGTCTACTTATCCGAGGTAAGCTTATACCCTGCGTTGCTCAGAGCATGTTTAATCTCGCACAAATGCCGCAGGTTGCGGGTTTCCATTGTAATTTTCAGGTAACAATCGTTTATATCGGTATTTTCGCCGCCCTGATTGTGCCTTACCCTGATAACATTAGCGCCCAAATCCGCAATTATACGCGAAACCTCTTTTAACTGTCCGGGTTTGTCGAGCATTTCTATTGTCAAATCGGCGATTCTTCCTGATTTTAACAGACCTCTGTTTATTACCCTTGATAAAATATTTACATCTATATTTCCGCCTGACACAACACAGACAACCTTTTTTCCGTCCACAGGAAGTTTTTTAAATATTGCAGCCGCAACACTGAGCGCGCCGGCGCCTTCTGCAATAAGTTTCTGTGCTTCAATCAAAGACAAAACCGCTGTAGCTGTTTCGTCATCAGAAACCGTGACTATTTCATCAACATATTTTCTGCAATATTCAAAAGTAAGCTCTCCCGGCATTTTTACAGCCGTGCCATCGGCAAAAGTAGAAACAGATGGAAGCTCAATGCGTTCATTTTTCTCAAGCGAGTTATACATACTACCAGCACCCGAGGCCTGAACCCCGTACACCTTGCAATCAGGTTTGAGCATTTTTATTGTGTAAGCGATTCCGGATATCAAACCGCCGCCGCCCACCGGAACTATAACAGCCTCAACATCCGGAAGCTGCTCTATTATTTCAAGCGCTATTGTGCCCTGACCGGCTATTACCTCCTCGTCATCGAACGGATGAATAAACTCCGCGCCCGTTTCTTTCTGGTATTTTACGGCCTCGTTGTACGCATCATCATACACACCATCCACGAGTCTTATATTTGCGCCCAGTTTCTTTGTGGCTTCTATTTTCGATATAGGAGCGGTGCTGGGTATAAAGATAGTGGATTCTATATTATTTTTTTGTGCGGCAAGAGCCACGCCCTGCGCATGATTGCCGGCCGAGCAGGCTATAATCCCCTTTTGCTTTTGCGCATCTGACAAACCTGCTATTTTTACATAAGCGCCTCTTACTTTAAAGGAGCCCGTGATTTGAAGATTTTCAGATTTCAAATATATTTCGTTGTTTTTTGACAGCGCAGAAGAATATATCAAATCCGTCTTTCGTATAACGGGTTTTAGCGTTTCTGCTGCTTTAATTATTTTATCGATTGTTAACATACAAAACTCCGCCGGATTAAGTTATTACAATATACCATTTTTAGTTTTAATTGCAAAGATTTTTAAAAAGTATTAAAAAAAAGAAATATTTCATAAATTTATAAACAAAAACACTCAATAGAGGTTTATTTTGAAAGTTTTTAATCAAAAATATTAATAAATTTTAACTATTTGTTACTGCAGCACAGGGGTTTTGCATTCTTAAAAAAACTTTATATAGCATTATTAAAATATTTTATTGCACAAAACGAGCAAATTCATCATAATTAATAAAGTAAAATAAAAAACACTACGAAACGAAGGAGTATGCTATGAGTACCTATATTCCCCAGCCTGGGGTTGAGCTGTCAAAAGAGGAAATTAAAAAACTTATTGTAGAGCACAACGTAAAATTTGTAAGACTTCAGTTTGTCGATATTAACGGTATGGTCAAAAATATGGCTGTGCCGGCAGGACAGATAGACAAAATATTAAACAACGAGCTTATGCTTGACGGTTCATCAATAAAAGGATTCAGAAGCATAGAAACTTCGGATATGTGTTTTCATCCTGACCGTTCAACATTTGCGATTCTCCCGTGGAGATGCAAAGAAGGTGCGTGGAATGTCGCAAGAATCATCTGTGATATTTACAATTCCGACGGCACTCCGTTTGAAGGCTGCCCCAGATGCAACCTCAAACGTGTAATAAAAGAAGCCAAAGAAATGGGCTTTATTATGAATGTCGGGCCGGAAGCCGAGTTCTTTTTATTCAAAAAAGACGAAGATGGCACACCTACAACGTCAACTCACGACGCGGCAGGCTATTATGATGTAGGCCCTGACGACAAAGGCGAGGACATCAGAGCCGAAATCGTTGACAATCTTGAGCGTCTTGGCTTTGAAATTGAAGCCAGCCACCACGAGGTAGCACGCGGTCAGCACGAAATCGACTTTAAATACGCTGATGCACTCACTGCAGCAGACAACATTGTTACCTTTAAATACGCTGTTAAAGCCTGTGCTGACAAAAACGGGCTGCACGCAACATTTATGCCTAAGCCTATCTACGGCATAAACGGTTCCGGCATGCACTGCAATATTTCGCTTTACAACATAAAAGAAGGCAAAAACGCTTTTTACAGCGAAGACTCAGCCTACCAACTTTCAAAAGAAGCGCTTTACACAATAGGCGCAATACTTGAAAATGTAAAAGATTTTACAGCAGTAACAAACCCGACCGTAAACAGCTACAAAAGGCTCGTCCCCGGATATGAAGCACCTGTTTACATAGCCTGGTCTTTATCAAACAGGAGTGCTCTTATAAGAGTTCCGGCCAAAAGAGGCAACGCAACAAGAATTGAGCTGCGTTCTCCGGACGGTTCTTGCAACCCTTATCTCGTTATGGCCGTTTTATTGACTGTAGCGATGGAAGGGGTTAAAAATCAGGTTAAACCGCCGCTTCAAACAGAAGAAAATATTTATGAAATGAGCGCAAGAGAAAGAAAACGCAGTCATATCGATTCTTTGCCGGGAAGTTTGAACGAGGCTCTGGCTTTGATGAAAAAGAGCAAGATTGTAAGACAGGCTCTGGGCGAACATATATTTAACGAATTCGTTATGGCGAAAGAAATTGAATGGGACAGATACAGAACAGATGTTTCGCCATGGGAAACAAAAGAATATCTTGAAAAATACTAATAGCATTGTTATTATATCAGCCTCTGTGTTTTAGATGCGGGGGCTGTTTTTTTAATCCGGTATCGTACTTTAGAGCCGCCGGATTCTCGCCGCCGTTCAAGTACTCACTTTTTAAAGATCTTAAAAGAATAGATTCTTCGCTAACGCTCAGAATGACAGCTTAAATTGTCATTTGAGCCCACACGTCATCCTGAGGGCACAGCCCGAAGGATCTACTAAAAAATTCAAAACAAAAAAGATTCTTCACATTCGTTCAGAATGACGTATTTATTTTTGTCATTCTGAGGGAGTG
>CALVAT010000063.1 GCA_944325565.1 Candidatus Gastranaerophilales bacterium | reverse complement strand
ACAAAGGTCGGATTTTTTTTGATTATTTATGTTAAAAAAATTATTTTTGTCACTGAATTACGTAACATATACAAGGATGCCGAAAAAGAAGAATCCTCAAAATTACGCAGGAACAAAAGCAGCTGCAAAAGCTATCTGATTATTGCGAAAAGTTCGCCATCTTAACAGCATAGACGCGGGACATCAATTGTAATAAAATGAATATATATGGATTTTGAGCAGATGAAATTTCCGGACGCAAACTCTAAATAAACATCCGCAAAGCCGGACTGGCGCCAATAATCCTGTACACAAATTTTTGAGGGCAGACTTATGGAATCAAAACAGACTTCAATAATGCAAAAAGAAATTTTTGAGGAACCTGCTGTTATAAAAAAATTGACAGAAACCTACATCACTCCTGATGGGGAGATTAATATAGATTTGCCGGAGAAAATAAGCAACATAGTTATTGTCGCAAGCGGTTCTTCTTACAACTGTGCGGCTATTGCCAGCCCTCTTGTTATAGAATATGCGGATATCCCGTGTGATTGCGAGTATTCCAGCGAATTTGTATTGCAGAAAAAACATTTTGTGACGCCTGATTCTCTCTATATTTTTGTGTCCCAGTCCGGCGAAACCTCGGACACTCTAAACGCAATAAAAGCAATAAAAAAAGAGGGTGTAAAAACTCTTTGTATTACGAATGCAAAAGATTCGTCAATGTGGAAACTGTGCGATTATCAAATACTTTCAGACGCGGGCGAAGAAAAAAGCATTGCTTCGACAAAAGCGCTTTGTGCACAGATTTTTTGTTCCATACTTGTGATTTTAAAAATACTTTCGCAAAGAGGGGCGGATATTTCGGGGCAAATAAATACAATGCGCAGGCTGTGCACCTATCTTGAGCGGATAATTATGGATTCTGACAAAATCAAAGACGCAGCAAAAACCGTTGCAAAATACGAAAACATTTCTATTCTCGGCAACAAAAATTATTACCCTGTTGCAAAAGAAGGCGCTTTGAAAATGAAAGAAACCTGCTACTTAAACGTTATGGCATATCCTTTCGGAGAGTTTATGCACGGGCATGTAGCTGTTTTGAATCAGACTTCGATAGTTATTGCGATTATCGATGAAGAAAACGCTGCTTTTGCACAGCGCAATCTTGAAAAAATCAGAAAGAACTATAATCCGAAAATAGTCTGCATAACTTCTGTTCAAGAGGTCAAAGCCGGTGATATAAATATTTACATCAAAACCAAACGTAAAACAAAAGCAATTTTCGGCTCGCTTTTAACTTTGCAGCTTATTGCCTGTACAATGGCCGGTATTCTGGACAAAAATCCTGATTCGCCAAAAGGGCTGACAAAAGTTGTCAAAGATTAGATTTTTCGCTGAAGATTATGAACGCGAAAAGTTTATGCGTTTACACCGTCAAACCTATTGTCCGGTGCGTACTCATTTATAAATCCCATAACCGATTTTGCATAAGCAAGTTTTAGCGGGCTGCCGTTGTAATTTACAAGTGCTTTTTGAACATCTCCGCCTGCTGCATTAAGTTTTGCTTTAAAAAGGTAGGCGCCGAGTTTAAGGTTCAACTGCGGGTCTTTTCTCATCGCTGTCCTTAAATTTTCTACGCTGCCATATTTGTATAATATGTTTCCGAAATTGCCAATATCCATAGATGGATTCTTTTTCTTTGCAGCCAGTACTTTTTCTAAGCTTCCGTATTTTTTTATGAGCTGTTTCATCTGAGAATCATAAACCCCCGGACGCTGATACATGTCTTTTAGTGAAATTGTTGTGAGCTGCATAATACCGCTTCCGTTTGCTGTCGGAACATTCTGGTTGTAGTGGGTTTCCTGCTTTGCTATACTTGCAATAATTATCGGGTCTATACCTGTTTCACTTGCTGCTTCCATAATCATATCGGACATCTTGTTCACATCAAGATTTTTTGGCGCTGCAGGGTCTGTTTTTATCATACCCGAGACAGTTTCATATTTTTTCTGCAATTCTTCTGCTTCTTTTCTTGCCTTTTCGGCCTCCTGTTTTTGCAGGTTCATTGTGAAAGTAAGCAGTTTTACTTCTGTTGAAAAATTTGTGCGTACAAAAGTTGCATCTTTTGCTGCTACCGGTGTAAAATCCGGTAAAGTAAATTTAAAGTCACCAAAATTGCCGCTCATAGCGCTTAATTCACTCCTTTGTTTATCCGAATTTATACTCTCTTATATATATTAAGTATATATGTGCAAAAAAATTGCCGGAATTAAAAACAATTGTTAAATATTGTTAACATTAATTTTCAGGGATTTCAGTGACGACTTCTCTTTTGGCAATAGGTTTTCCCTTGGCGTTGTAGCCCGTATCTCCGACCCAGTGGGCTTTTAGCTTGCCGCTTTTTGTGTAGGCATACTGTTCGTCATCAGATATGTAAACGCCGATGGATACAAGGTTTCCGGTGACAGGATTGTACTTGCCGACACGGTAGGGAAATTCATCGCCGAAGGATTTGTTCACATCCACGGCTGCAAGATAGCCGCTTGTTGTGTAATAAAAGGCGTATTCGGGCTTGTCGTCATAGACAACAACATACCCTTTAACAAACCCGTGTATGTTAAAGGACATAAGGTATCGGCCTTCTATCTGCCGGCCTTCTTTTATTGCTTTTCTGTTTTCTTCATTGTTTTCATCCTCGAGGTAATCTTTGAGCATTTTTTTATCAAGCTTTAAGTCAAGCCCTTCAAAAGCGAGTTTCCGTGCGGATTCCTCGTTATACAAAACACTCCCTCTAAGAACTTTCACTTCGCCGCTATCTTGAGCAGGTGAGGGCAGTGTACAGCAGAGCATTATAAAAAGAATTAAAAATATTTTTTTAGCCGAGTTCATCTTTAAATATCCCTTTTGTAAAGTAAAACAGCAGATAATAAAATGACAGAAGAATGTATATCTGCACAAGCGGAGTGATGGGGCTTATCTGCAGGATATACCACACAACAGCTGACGGAATGAAGCACAACAGCAGGTGGAATAGTCTTTTAAACGGAATCTGCCAGTTCAACCCCGGTATAACGACAACTACCGTCAAAACAAAATACAAAATGTTTGAAATCAGCGTGGCAATACCGACTCCAGCCAGCCCGATTTTTTGGATTAATACAATGTTGAGCACGAGTCCGATAATAGCTGACACAACTTTCAGGGTGGTTAGTATATAAGTTTTTCCTGACAGATGGTACTGATAGGTTGTGTAATCCGTAAGGCTCAAAAAGAAAGCACTGAAAGCAAGATAAGGCAGCAGCACAAACGCGTCAGCGTATTTTGCATTCGCAAACAACAGCACAATATCCTTTGTATACAATGACATTATTACGACAACAGGAAGCGAAATTAGCATATAATATCCGGTGAGCTTTGATATCAGAGGCCTTACATCTGTTTTGTCTTCATAAAGGTTAATCAAACGCGGGTATGCGGCGATTGTGATTATTGCAAAAAGCGTCATCAGTATGGGGAAGGTTAGATTGTATGCTACCCCGACAAACCCTGCGTCAACAAGTCCGTGAAAGTGGCTTGTGATAAACTTGTTGCTCTGATTTATTATCCACAGGCTCAGGGACGCAACCGCAATCGGAACACCGTAGGCGAACAGTGTTTTTATCATATTAAAATCGGGTTTTACAAATTTTAAAAGCCACAGTATATCTGTTTGAAAGACAAGTATTACATCGATTAAGGTTATAGAAATGGCCATTGCCGCAAGGATAGAAACAGCGCCGAGCGTTGTGAATTTTAAAAACATAACGGCAATAACTATGGTCAGTATCTGGTTAATTATTGTCGTGACTGTAAACGCACCGGGTTTTATCTGTGCTCTTAATATCTGGAACAAAAGAGCTCTAATTGCCACAGGTATAATCAATACCAGCACAAACAGGAATATTTTAGGTGAAATATTGAAATATTCATAAAACTTTTGCCTGAAAAGCAAAGATAAAACAAACATTACAACAAGATTAGACCCGAGAACCATTGTCAGTGTAGAAACATATTCCGGTACTATTCCTTCAAGCTGGTTCTGTCTGAAAAATCTTAAACCGGAAAGCCCTATCCAGTCAGAAAACAGTATACACAAAAAACTCAGCACTGCGAGTGATATTGTATAAACCCCGTACTGCGACGGGGAAAGAAGATTTGTGTAAACAGGCACAACAACAATGTTGCCTAACAGCCCGAAAATTTTTGAAGGCGCATATTTTAACATGTCCTTGAATATTGCCTTCATCGGCAGGGCAACTTCCTGTATGTATTTGTTTACTTTTTGAGACATTATTTTACTTCTTTAATAATTTCTTTGGTTATGTTATCACCGCCGTATAATACCGCATCGGTAGTGAGAATCAGGTCATACTGTTTTGCTTTTCCGACCTGCGCAATTTCTGTTAAAATCTCTTTGTTTACTTTAAGCAGGTTTTCTTTGTATTTTGTGTCATAAGTTTTTGTCATATATTTTAAGTCGTTATTGAGCTTTTTGGTTAATTCTTCTTTTTTCTTCGGGTCTTTTTCTGCTTTTATTTGGGCATTTGCGTCTTTTATAAACTGGTCGACTGTATCTTTTTGTTGTTTTCTTTCTGCTTTGAGTGCTTTAACACTTTTTGAGCTGTTGACGACTTTTGTTACATCGACAACCGCGTATTTTTTTGTCTGAACAGACGCTTCCTGTGCAAGAGATACACTCTGCAATGCTAAAATAGATGTTAGGGCAATAGCCGAACATAACATTGCTCTCTTCAAGTTTTTCATAGACCTTCTCCGATGTTTAATAATAAATTTCTATCCTTAAGTTGAGAAAATTATAACATAAATTTTGTACGTAGATGTGCTGGGATAATAAACATTATCTCCATATCCCGCACCTGTCACAAAACAACCTGTTTTCTGAACAAAATATAATCTCAATCGTTTATGAATACATAAGGGGGATTAAGCCGCTTTTCTCACCTTAAATAGCCCTTCAGGGCTAATTGATTAAAAATTAAGATAATAGGATGATTTAATAATCAATGGATTTTTCTAAAATATTAATAACAAGGTTAAAATCAGAGTTGAAGAACATATCATTTCTCCGAAAAAAAATCATACCGGCAATTATTTTGCTGTCATTTGCAGGATGCCAGCTGTTTTCGTGTGCGTACGGATTTTCTATTCCGTTTAAAAAGAATAAGCCTAAAAACACTACAACAAAACCCGCTGTCCAGATGAAAGCCGAGGTTAATAAAACCGTGGAATACTCGCTTGAGGACTGCATAAATATTGCGCTGGCAAACGACCCGAATATTAAAGTAGCCAAAACCCAGAAAGATATCGCAAACTCTCAGGTCGGGCTTGCAAAAGCGGATTACTTCCCGAGCCTCACCGTCGGCAACGGCTTTACCTCGCAGCATAACAAAAACTCCGGACGCGGCGGAGGTTTCTACAATCAGGGCGGCAGTACGACCTCTGATAACAACTACTACCAGTTGAACCTCGGCGTAAACCAGCTTATATGGGATTTTGGCTCAACCGTCGCCAGAATCAACATGCAAAAATATAACAGAGAATCCGTTGGCTATGACCTTGAAAACACAATCCTTAACACGGTTTACAGCGTAAAACTCGCTTATTTCAGAGCACTGGCAGCTCTTGCGAATCAAGACGTCTACGAACGCTCTGTTAGAATCAACCAGCTTAACTACGACAGAACAAACGCTCTGTTTCAAGAGGGCTTGAAATCCAAAATTGACGTTGTTAACGCTCAGGTCTATTTAACGGATGCGCAAATCTCACTCATTGACGCACAGGGACAGTACGAAAACGCAATAGTTGAGCTGAACAACGCAATGTATTACCCTGATGCCCCCGAATACACCCTGAAAAACACGGAAAGCTTTAATTTTCAAAGAACAAAACCTCAAAAAACAGAGGTTAACGTCAATACAACCGTTAAAAAAAGCGGCAGCGAAGAATACGAGCAGACAGCAATCCTTACCTCGGGCATAGAAAAACAGGATATACTGCAAAATTACAAATTCCAGCCCTTGATTATGCCTGTTGATGAGGCAATACAAAAGGCCTACGAAAACAGACCCGACTTAAAATCACTTTTAATGGTCGAAAGAGCGCAAAAAGAATCCCTTAAGGCAATAAAACGCTCGTATCTTCCTGTTCTTGGCGCAAATGCAGGCTATAACTACAGAAAAAACAGCGATGTGTCTAACACAGGCTTTAACGTAGGCGTTACGCTCAACTTCCCGACTTTGAACTTTATGGATATAAAATACAGCGTTGCGCAGGGCAATTCGTATCTTCAAATGGCGGCAGAAAACATTGACCTCTCGAAAAAGAATATCCACTTTGAAGTAAAAAATAATTATATTAACATGGTCGTATTACAGAAAAAAATTCCGTTGATGGCGCAAAAAGTTCAGCAGACACTCGAAAACTTTGAACTCGCGGACGGAAGATACACGGTCGGGCTTGGCAACTTTATAGAACTGCAGCAGGCTCAGACAAATTATAACAACGCTCAGTTGGACTTTGTTCAGGCAGTGTTTAACTATAACGTTGCAAAAGAACAATTCCAGAAATCCATGGGGGTCAGATGAAAAAAAGAATAATTATAATAACTGGCATTATCGCCGCAATATTTTTTGTAAGCGGGTTTGCGCTGTGGTTTAAAAAGAACCCCGCCTCGGATTACGTGACAGTACCCGCTAAAAGAAAAACCATTATCGAAGCTGTAGAAGCCTCTGGCACGGTTAACCCCGTGAACACGGTCGATATAGGTTCTCAGGTGTCGGGTATGATTAAAGAAATCTACGTTGACTACAACTCAAAAGTTAAAAAAGGCCAGCTGCTGGCTCAAATCGACCCGTCGTTGTTTCAGGCTCAGGTTGATAAAGCAAAGGGCGACCTCGATGCCGCAATATCAAACAAAGCCAAAGTAGAAGCAATGCTTGTCTACGACAAAAAGAACTACGAAAGATACAAAAAACTTTATACAAAAAACTATGTTGCCAAAAGCGACCTTGACCTTGCGGAAGCAACATACAAATCAGACCTTGCACAGCTCGCCGCGGCACAGGGCACAATTAATCAGGCGCGTGCAACTCTGCAAAACAATTTGACCAATTTAAAATATACAAAAATCGTTTCTCCCTGCGACGGAACGGTTGTTTCCCGCGATGTTGACGTGGGCCAGACCGTTGCAGCAAGCTTCCAGACACCGACATTGTTTCAGGTTGCGCAGGACTTAACCAACATGCAGATAGAGGTTAACGTGTCCGAAGCTGATATCGGTAAAATCCAGAAAGAGCAGGAGGTTGAATACACACTCGACGGCTACGCCGATGAAGTTTTTCACGGAAAAGTTACAGAGGTGCGTATTGCTCCGACCACCGTGTCCAACGTTGTTACTTATACGGTAATCGTTGACGTCGACAACAAAGACCAGAAGATGATTCCGGGTATGACGGCGAACGTTTCAATCATCACAAACAAACGTGAAAACGTAATCTCTGTTCCAACAGAAGCGCTTAAGTTTACGGACAAAGCCCTGACCGGCGGCAAAAAATACAAAGATCAGGGACTCTGGGTCATAAAGGACAACAAACCCGTGAGAATTACGATTGAAACAGGAGCAAAAGACTCTGACAGAACGGAAATTATCTCAGACCAGCTTAAAGAAAAAGACAGAGTAATACTCAGAAAAAGAGGCGATAACGAAAAAACCGCACAGGGTAGAAAACCGCCTATGAGAATGTTCTAATGCAGCTTATTGAAATTAAAAACCTCATAAAAACTTACGAAACTGGTGATACGTCCTTCAACGCACTGAACGATGTGTCTCTGAGCGTGGACACTGGCGAGTTTGTGGCGATTATGGGCGCGTCGGGCTCCGGAAAATCCACCTGTATGAACATACTCGGATGTCTTGATAAGCCTACTTCTGGCAGCTATTTTCTTGACGGGATTGACGTGAGCAAAATGTCAATGAACGAGCTTTCCACGATAAGAAACAGAAAACTCGGCTTCGTTTTTCAGGGGTTTAACCTTATCCCGAGAACATCTGCTCTTGAAAACGTTGAAATGCCTATGATTTATAAAGGAATCCCCCCCGAAGAAAGAATCAAAAGAGCCAAAGCAGCTTTAAAAATAGTCGGGCTGGAATATCGGGAAAACCACCTGCCCAACCAGATGTCAGGCGGTCAACAGCAAAGAGTTGCGATAGCCCGCGCAATAGTTAACGACGCTCCGATTATTCTTGCGGACGAACCCACGGGAAACCTTGATACAAAGACATCTATAGAGGTTATGGAGTTTTTTGTAAAACTCAACGACACAGGTAAAACAATAATTCTCGTAACGCACGAACCTGATATTGCCCAGTATTGCAAAAGAATTGTCCGTTTTAAAGACGGAAACATAATCAGCGACGAGATAAACACGAACAGAACGGAGGTCAAAGGCGCATGATAGATTTTGAATCCACCCTAAAAATCTCGCTTCGTTCGTTAAAAGTCAACAAAATGCGCTCGATTTTGACGAGTCTGGGTATTATCATCGGCGTAAGCGCCGTAATCATAATGCTTTCCATAGGTGAAGGCGCAAAACAAAGGATTAACAAAGACATAGCCTCTATGGGGTCTAACCTTCTTATGGTAATGTCCGGCTCCACCACCTCAAGCGGGGTAAGAATGGGGAGCGGAACCCAGCCTACCCTTACCATAAAAGATTCCGAAGCAATGTTAAAACACTGTCCGTCCGTTCTTGAGGTTGCGCCCTCTGTAGGACAGGTGCAGCAGCTTGTTTATTCAAACCAGAACTGGTCAACGACAGTGAACGGCATCACTCCGGGGTATATGCCCATCAGAATGTGGGAGGTCGAATCCGGAAGAGGAATAACTCAAGATGACTTGAAAAATACCACCAAGGTTGCTCTGCTCGGTACAACCGTTACCGAGAACCTGTTCGGGGATATGGATCCGCTTAACAAAACCGTGCGCATAGGCGGTATGCCGTTTAAAGTAATAGGCATTTTAAAGTCAAAAGGCCAGAACGGTATGGGACAGGATCAGGACGACACTGTTTTGATACCGATTACAACCGCGCAAAAAAAGCTGTTCGGCACGGATTTTCCCGGCATGGTTAAGCATATAAGCGTGCAGGCAAAAGACGAAAACAGTCTTGAGTCTGCTCAGCAGGAAATAACAGAGCTTTTGAGAGAACGCCACAATCTTGGAAAAACAAAAGAGGATGACTTCACGATAAGAAACTTTACCCAGATGCTCGAAACCGCAAAACAGGCCTCTAACACCATGGCGATTCTGCTCGGCTCGATTGCTTCTGTATCGCTGCTTGTAGGCGGTATCGGGATTATGAACATAATGCTAGTGTCCGTTACGGAACGTACAAAAGAAATCGGCATACGTATGGCAATAGGCGCTACGGCTATGGATATAAGGATTCAGTTTCTTTTTGAGGCGCTGCTTCTGTCGCTTGCGGGCGGATTTATCGGGGTTATTGTCGGGGTGCTCGGCAGCAAGATTGTCGGGTTGTTTTCCGATATGACGGTAATAATTTCTCCGATTCCTGTTTTGATATCCTTCGGGTTTGCAGGGATTGTCGGTATAGTGTTCGGGTATTATCCGGCTTATAAGGCATCTTTGTTGAATCCGATTGAAGCTTTGCGCTATGAGTAATTTTTTTTTGCTGGTTCAAAGATGTTAAAAATCATTAAATGTCGTTACTTTTGCTTTACAAAATTGCATATTTATATTGAAATAGTATAATAATATTAAATTATTTATACGTAGTTAATTAAAAAGAGGATGAAAAAACATGAGTACAGTTCTTGAGAGAGTAAAAAAAGTTGTAGTTGAACAATTAAGCGTAGACGAAAATTTAGTTACTCCTGAAGCTAGCTTTACAGCAGATTTGGGTGCTGATTCATTAGATACAGTTGAATTGGTTATGGCTTTTGAAGAAGAATTCGGCTGCGAAATTCCTGATGAAGAAGCTGAAAAAATCGCTACAGTTCAAGACGCAGTAAACTATATTGAATCTCATTCATAGTTTAAGGCAATTAGATTTTGTGGGGAGCATATTTTAATACTCCCCACTATTTTACCGCTAAGTTCACGGTAATCATTCTCAGAGAAGTAAAGGTTAGAAAATGAATAAAAGAAGAGTTGTTGTTACAGGTTTAGGGATTGTTTCACCTTTTGGTGTGGGTATTGATAAGTTTTGGAACAGTCTTTTAGAAGGTAAAAGCGGCATTTCTACAATAGAAAATATTCCGCTTGACGGTCATACGGTACATATTGCGGGTGAAGTTAAGAACTTTAAACCTGAAGAATATCTTGACCCTAAAGAAGCAAGAAGAATGGACAGATATACACAGTTTGCCATGGTTGCTGCTGATGAAGCAATCAAGGATTCCGGTATTGTTGCCGGTGAAAATGTAGATCCCTACAGATACGGTGTAATCGTCGGTTCTGCAGCTGGCGGGTTCGATACCTTTGAAAAACAACACGATATAATCACTGCTAAAGGCCCGACAAAATGTTCGCCGTTCACAGTGCCTATGATTATTGCTGATATGGGCGCCGGCAGAATCTCTATTAAACACGGTGCAAAAGGCGTTAACAAAGCTGTTGTTACAGCTTGTGCAACCTCTGCCCACTCTGTTGGCGATGCTTTCCGCTCTATCCAGTGGGATGATGCGGATGTTATTGTCGCAGGCGGTGCCGAAGCCGTTATTACAAAACTCGGTATAGGCGCTTTCACCAGTGCAAGAACTCTGTCAAAACATAACGACGAACCTCAAAAAGCTTCAAGACCTTATGACAGAGATCGTGACGGTTTTATCATGTCAGAAGGGGCTGCTGTTCTTATTCTTGAAGAACTTGAACATGCTAAAAAACGCGGCGCTAAAATTTATGCTGAAATCGTAGGTTATGGCCAAACTGCTGATGCTTATGATATTGTTGCTCCTGCTTCGGACGGAGCCGGCGCTGCTATGGCGATGAAACTTGCTATTAAAGATGCAGGTGTTAAGCCAGAAGAAGTGAACTATGTTAACGCTCACGGCACAAGCACAGGATTGGGCGATATTGCTGAATCTCAGGCTATTGCAAGAGTATTCGGCGACCGCAAAACTAACCCTAATTTGAAAGTAAGCTCTACAAAATCAATGCACGGCCACATGCTCGGTGCAACAGGAGCTGCTGAATCGATTGTTTGTATAGAAGCTATCAATCACGGAATTGTTCCGCCTACTATCAACCTCGATAATCAGGATGAAGCAGTTGCTGATTTGAATTATGTTCCGCATAAACCGCAAAAAGCAGAAGTAAAATACGCCCTGACCAACTCTTTTGGTTTTGGCGGCCACAATGCTTCTTTGCTGTTTAAAAAATATGAAGCATAATTAAATTCAAATAACAACATTAATATACAAAGCCCTCTAACAATTTGAGGGCTTTTGTTTTGCTTATTTTTT
>CALVAT010000062.1 GCA_944325565.1 Candidatus Gastranaerophilales bacterium | reverse complement strand
GGCTCTACAAATCATACTTTAATTAAAATCTAATCATAAATAGATTTCAACCTGTAAAAATTAAGATTTTTCATAACAGCCACTCCAGTTGAAACAAACTTTATTCCATCAGATGCCTTATCTGGATAGACTCTTGCCGTCATAGCGATATCATTTGCAAAAACCTCAATACTGGATTTGTCTACAAAAATTCTCAACTTTAATAAATTATTTTCAAGCGGAAGTTTTACTTCTCGCTCCCCTTTTAGTGCATGCCCTGATTTCTCTCTGTTTAGCTTCAATATCTGAGAGGCCTTATCATAGCACAAAGTTGTTTCTTGAATCTTTGATTCTCTGAGCTTTATACAGAATGTTGTTGCATTAGATAGATCAACAGTCGTTTCTATCTCATACGCATCACCTTTTATATTAGAAAATTCCTTTTGACCGTTAATCTTAACTTCACTATGAGAGATAGGTTCGCCACGCAACTGCTTTAATTCTTCAACAGGAGATACAACCAGTTTTTCATTAACAATTTTCAACTCTCTAGGCAAAGTCATCAACCCAGACCAGTTTTCAGATGCCTCATGCAAAACAGAATCAGGCATGCCAAGCCAGCCTATAACGACATTCCTGCCATCAGGCGTTTTTACGACCTGCGGAGCATAGAAATCAAATCCGTAATCTAACAAAACAAAAGGCCCCTTTTGTTTAAATTTACCGGTATTAAAATCCAGCTTTCCGATAAAAGCTCCCGAAATATATTTATTTAAAAACATTTTGCCCTGAGGTTTTATACCGGTAGGGTTAATTATTAGTACATCGTTTTCTCCTATATGCAAAAAATTAGGACAATCCCAATTACTGCCCATTTCTCCTTTTGAGCCGATTGCTGTAATATTCACGAACTCCCAGTTGCGCATATCTTTGCTTTCGAATAAAAGAACTGCACCGTCCTTTGTTTTTTCATACTGGGTACCAATTAAAGCATAATATTTCTCACCCTGTTTCCAGACATAAGGATCACGGAAAAATTCATTAGCAAAAAATTCAATATTGAAATATCTGGGCGGATTTTTTATAAGCGGATTATTCGCAGATTTACCAAAATACCAGCCGTCTTTACTTGTTGCAAGACACGGCGTTTCAATATTTTCAGTTTTGTCATCAACTTTCTTTTGTGTATATCCTGTATAAAATATATTTAACAACCCGTTTTCATAAAAAGCACTTCCCGCGAATACGCCGTCCTTATCATATTCCTCATTAGGGGCAATTGCCAGAGGAAGTTTTTTCCATTTCAAGAGATCTTTACTTGTTACATGTGCCCATACAGGAACAATTTTTCCATTCGCAAGCTTTATATCCTGTTCGTAAAACAAATGATATGCATTATCAAAATAAACCAGAGCATTAGGATGATTCATTGTTCCGGCAAAAGAAGCAAGATGATATTTAGGATACCATTTAGACGTAGTCATTTCCTTTTTCAATGCATCAATTGAGGTTTGGGCATCTTTCAAAGCCTGCTTATGCGCAGCTATATCAGCGCAAAATCCAGCACCTTGCATAGATAGTATAAGCACAAAAGCTAAAACCTGTTTGCAGAGGGATTTCATAATAAACATAACTCCATAATGCGTTGATTGGTTTTATATTATCACAAAAACTTAATATTTAACATTTTAATAGCAAAATGTGTTATCTTTGTTTTTTATAACTTTATCAACTATGATTATTTCCAAAAATCAACAAAACTATAGACCACAATTTAAAGCACGCAAAATAGCAGTTGCGCGCCCTATTGTTGATGGAATAGCGAAGGAAATAGAAATATACAATGTCTCAAAAAAGGATAAAGACATTATTGAAAAAATAGTCCAAAATCTTAATCTGGCCAAACTGCTACCTTCCAAAGTTAATGCTCCCAATTTTAATGTCTGGCAAAATATTATAGAAGCAACAAGTGACTGCATAGGAAATTTTGGACATCAGAGAATATTTCTTGCTGTACAGGATAAAAAGCCATGCGGACTTTTACTTGCAATGCATAACATGAAAAAAGCAGAGGTTGTAACATTTGCGACATGGCCCACCGCAATTGAACAAAAAGTAAAAAAAGCAGGCAGTTCTTTATTTACAGCATTTTTAAATCTGGCAAAACAAAAAAAACTAAAACTCATAAAATTAGAACCTATTATTAACGGCCCTACAGATGCTGTAGGCTTTTACAGGGCTCATGGTTTAGACTTTCCAGACAAATATGCATCGGTTATGACTGCTCATCAAGAACGCATAAACGCCACAGCTATAAGAAAGTCCGAAGAACTTAATTACACAAAGCTAAAACGTCCTGTAACTGTAAAACTACAAAATGTTCTGGATTTGGAAACTAATTAACTGTTAAAATACTCTGACATAATATCAAAAAATTCTTTTTCCATATTTAGTGCATTTTTTCTTACAGTTTTAGGATTATGAAATTCTGGCAGCGAATCTTTTTGACCATTCATAAAAAAATAATTAAAATTTGCTTTACATTCATCTGATTTTATATAAAAGTCATCAAAAGGGAGATTTTTTGTATTGGAAATTTTTGTGAACAATTTTGCAAGTTTTGAAAATATATTAAGATTCTCATCCCTTAACACAAGTGGTTTGTCATTTAACCAGAACTCTTTTTTATACCTTTTTAAAGATTGTGAATAATATTTATCATAATGAAAATTTATTGTATCACATTGATATTTGTTAGGGAATTTTTCCAGAATTTCACCAAAAAATTTCCTGTCATTATCACCTATGTTGTTCAATGTAGTCGTCAAAGATAAATGGACATAAGGTGGAGTTATGTACATACTATTATTTTTAAGAATTCGTTTATGATATTTGTTTACATCAACACCTATACCGGTATTTTTAAAGCCCTTAAAATTTATCTGCATAATTATTTCTTCAATTTTTTGTTACGGTATTTTTAATAAACTACCTGCTATAAAACATAAAAATATTATTTTTTGCCCTACTAATAAAATTTATGTTAAACCAAGCGCCGGATTACTTGGTAATAAAAATTATAAAAATAAAATATGATTTATGATTGTTTTACTTATTGTATGAACATAATAAACTGTAAAGATCCATTGTGGTTTCATCCTGAAATATGCACAATTACTGTAACTAATATTTTTTGGACTGCTCTTTTGTAAATCTATACTTTGTAAACAGGTTAGAAATACCGGAAACAAAGAATCCCATAACACCTATACTAAAAATGTAAGGTACACCGGATATTAAAACTTTTTGTTTAGCTAGACGGGAAAATTCTTTTTCTACAGTGATAGATTTAGCATTTGCAAGCCTTTGAGCAATATTTTCAAGTTCTTTAAAAGAAGGAACTTCAAGATTTTTGCCTATAGTTTCTCTGAATTTTCCTGCTCTTTGCAAAAGTTTTTTAAAACCCTTTTCAAATAACTCAGAACCAGTAATCACATAAAAACCTACAACAGGATAACGGAATAATGTTTCCAAAAAGTTCTGCTTACCCCTATCCTTTGCTGCACCAAAATATCCGGCACCACCAATTACAACACAAGAAGTGAGCTGCCCTTTGCTAAGCACTAATTTTCCATTTTCTGATGCATAGTCAATTGAAAAATATTTATTAAAGAAGTTTTTTGTTTTTTCATTATCCTTAAAAAACTTTGTACCTGGTGCAAGTATTGCCTCGCTTATATTTTGGACAGCCTTTGATTTTGAAGCACCGCGAGCAGCTAACATCACAGAAACAAGAGTTGACAATCCAAATATTCCAGCAGCAGTCTTAATATTTTTATGCGCATTTTGTCTAACTCTGTTTTGAGTTTGTTTGTCCTCTTGTTTATTTTCCAGATTTGCAATATTATTAAAATCCCCTTTTTTAAAAACATTCAGGGTCATGATGTTTTTTATGTAATTCAATGTAAATTCTGTCAATGGAATCAAAAGAGCGCTCAATGCAATAGCAGCTTTCACAGGTAAAACTCTTTTAGCAATCGCATTGTTTTGTTCGATAAGTTTTGACGCAGATTCTGTAACCAATTTTTTAGTTCCACTAGAAAGATTACGTGTGTAAATATTTTTAGCGGCATTACCAACAAGAATCGGTGCAAAGTAAACAAGACCGCTTTCTGACAATTCTAAAAATGTATTTTCCGCAAGGTCTGCCTTACTTCTAGCAAAAACAGCTTTTGGTAAAAGACATGTCGATGTATCCTGAATAAAACGAGAAGTAGAAAGCCCAGAAGCCTGTTCATTATGATTTACAAATTTTGCTGAAAAACGAAGGGGTTGTGCAAGTGTATTTATTAAATTTATTGAAGACATTGTTTTAATTCCTTTTAAAATAGACTACCGAAAAATTTCTTTTCACAGGTCTTTTTAAAAGAATCATTAAAGAATAATCAAAATATCAAAAAGTGTTCAAGACCTGTACTATAAATACAGGCGCCACCAACGATTATTCAAATTAATACTGTTAAATTTTTCCATACCTTAACTATATCGTTAACAAATTCTCCCGTCAATACATACCTGTCCACAGCAAATATTAAGAAATGTTAATTAAGTATATATACTACACTTTAAAAGAATTTTCCTTGATATATTTGAGTTTTCAAGAGATTAAGTTGAAAAATTTAAAAAAATTGTATATACTCATATAAAAAATTCGTCAATAACTAGCAAAAAAATTTTTGTTCATGTTTTAAAGCATGAAAAGACACGACGAGAATAGTAAACCAAAAATGAATAGCCGGAGAGTAAATATGACAAACTTCGATAATAAACTAAATATAAATAATAATCTTCACACAACTTACACACCTAGTGCAAAGAAAGAAGAAACAAAACCTCAACCCAAAGTTGAAGAAGCCGCACCTGAGGTTATCAACGACGGTACACAGGCTGCTGAATCATACGGTCGTATACTTGTACGTAAAGGCAATTTTGACAATGCCCAAATGGTTCAAAGTATTAAAGACTCAATTGACTTCTTTGTTGAAAATCCAGACCGCGTAGCAGCAAGTGTTAGAGCCGGTGACGATGCTTATGAACTTTTAGAAGCCTCGGGCGCCAAAGATGCTTATGAAAAATCATGCTGTGGAAGTTGTGATGCAGCTTATTTTAAATAAAAAATAATTTTTAAGAAGAAAGACCGTTGTTGAATCAAAAACACGGTCTTTTTCTATGTGAAATAATATAAAGTATTGGTTAGTTAATCACGGTTATAGTATAATTCCTTTATGGAAATGCTGTCATTTAAAAACATATCAGTTGTTTATAACGAGGATGTAGCGGAATCTCTTCCCGTTGCAAAACATACCCGAAGCGTGCTTGCCGCAAACGGACTTGAGTCAAAAATAGCCCCGTCATCACACTATGACCCGCAGGCATCTCTGGTCATAACAATAGGCGGCGACGGTACGTTACTAAAGGCATCAAGGTTCTATGCACCCAAAGAGGTTCCCGTACTGGGGATTAACCTTGGAAGACTCGGTTTTTTAGCGCAGGCAAACACAGATGAAATTGAAGCTTCTGTAAAAAAACTAATCAATAACGAATACAGAATAGAAAGCAGAATGATGCTTTCGGCCTTTTCAGACAGGGTTCTCGCGCTAAATGATATTGTAATAAAAGGCGACACATTCTCACGTACTTCAAAGCTTTTCCTTTATATAAACGGGAAAGTAGTATGTGATTATCTAGCAGACGGTATTATAATTTCAACACCAACAGGGTCCACCGCTTACACATTGTCAGCTGGCGGTCCGGTTCTAGTACCGGGGCTTGATGCTATGGTTATTGTACCGATTTGTGCCCATACATTGACAGCGCGTCCTCTTGTTATTCCGGCAAACGAAGAAATAAAAATCACAAGCTGCAACACCTGCAGTAAACTAAAAATGTCCGCTGATGGACAGGATACAATAGATATTTCCTCGGATGATTGCGTTGTTATTAAAAAGAGTGCTACAGAGGCCAAACTTGTAATTCTTGAAAAAGAGAATAACGGATTTTATGCTGTGTTGAGAGAAAAACTGCAATGGGGAGTTGCACCGGAACGTTAATATATGATTAAAACTTTACGCATAAAAGATTTTATAATTATTGATGAGCTGGAACTGGAGTTCGGCAGAGGTTTTAATGTCATAACAGGTGAAACCGGTGCCGGTAAAAGTATTATGATTAACGCAATTGACCTTGCGTTCGGTGCACGTGCAAGCAAAGAACTTATTAAAACAGGTAAAACAAGAGCCTCGATTGAACTCACGCTTGCTCTTAAAGAACCGTTGCCAAAGAATATTATTGACGAGTACGGTATAGAAGATTTCGGCTGCGAGCTTGTATTGTCAAGAGAAATTACCGAATCAGGCTCCCGCTCAAGGGTTAACGGCGCTCTGGTTACTCAGGATCTTATAAAAACTCTCAGGGAAATGCTGATAGACATACACAGTCAGCACATGACATATACATATATTCAACCCAAACACCATATAAAGCTTTTGGACAGCTACGGCGACGAGGCACACAAGACAGCGCTTTCTCAATACAAGGATTTGTATTCTCAATACACGCAGGTGGTAAAAAAACTTGAAGAACTAAAAAACAAATCACAGCTTGATGAGCAGCAGGTTGAGTTTTTGAAGTTTCAAATTGATGAAATCGAATCTGCACAGATAGAAGATCTGGAAGAGGATAAGAAGCTCGAAGAAGAGCTGAACGTTCTTGCTAATGCCGAAAAACTTAAGGAGCAGACTTATTCAAGTTACTGGGCGCTTTACGGCGAGGACGGATGTATTCTGGACGCGCTCGGTAAAGTGAAAACCAATATATCCAAAGCAGCGGAAAACGACCCGAGTCTGAACGATTACGAAAGTGAAATCATAAATGTGCAGGAAACTTTAAGAGACCTATCCTCTAACCTTCGCAGTTACGCAGAGGCTATGGAGTTGGACGAACAGCGAATGGACGAGGTTGCGCAGCGTATTGAGGTACTTGAAAAAATTAAAAGAAAATATGGCTCAACACTTGAGCAGGTGATGGAAACATACGAAAAATTTACCAGAGAATATAATTCCATAGAGTTTTCTCAGGACGAAATTGACAACCTTGAGAACAAAAAGACAGAACTGCTTTCTAAGATGAAGTCCGCAACTGAAATTTTAACTGATTCAAGAAAACAATTGGCACAGCATCTCGGACAGGTAATGACAGCGCAGCTTGAAAAACTGGACATGCCCAAAGTCAGATTCGAAATAAGCATTGCCCCCTGTGATTATTGCGCAGACGGCTGTGATAGCGTAGAATTTTTGATTTCGACTAACATTTCCGAAGCCCCGAAACCTCTGGCCAAGATTGCTTCGGGCGGTGAAATTTCACGTGTAATGCTTGCGATAAAAACAATATTTGCTAAAGCGGACAACATCAATACAATTATATTTGATGAAATAGATACAGGTATATCGGGCAACGCATGTCAGGCAGTTGCACAGACTATTTCCGAGCTTGCAAAGTCGCATCAGATTATATCAATCACTCACCAGCCGATAATTGCGGCAAAATCCGACAGACATTTTTATGTCGCCAAAACGCAGGATGGACAAACTGCCGTAAAAGTTTATACTTTAAATGAAGAAAACAAAATCAAGGCTATTGCCATGCTTGCTGCGGGCGAAATAACAGACGATTCAATAAAATTTGCAAAACAATTAATAAACGGTTAAAATAAATATAATTATACTGCGTCACAACATGGGGTCTTTAAAAATGAAATCCGAACACTTGATTATTCTCTACGTCATTGCAGCTATGATGTACGGTTTTATGCAAATTTTCCACATTCATTTGAGGGTGTTGGACAGCTTTTTTATCATGCTTTGCGGATTATGCGTGATAGTATCGCTTGCCTCCATTGTCAAAATTCTTGCGGATAATCGTGAATAATCAATCTCGTTGATAAAAAACAATTCCGTCACGGTCAATGCAGTCTTTCATACCCTGATGAGAGAGCCTTTTGTAATCCGTCACATCAAACATATACGGCGTCGGCAGTTCGTCAAGTTCTCCGGCATAGGTTGTTATTTGATTTTCGTCCTCCGTCCATATTGCAAAATCAATATCCGAGCCGTTGTGGTAGGTGCCTTTTGCTCTTGAACCGTATATTTTTACGGTTTCAATTTCCTTTTTGCTTTTAAAATAAGCAAGAAGTTCTTCTATTGTTCTTTCAGAAAGTCCAAATTTGTTATTCATTTATATTTTTTAATCCATCCTTAAAGCTGCAAAGTTCTTCGTAATAAATTGTAGAAATATTTTTTATAATCTGGTTTATCTTGTCCGAATTATATTCTTGTGAGGTTGCATTTCTTGCATTCATCATGTCAATCCAGACCTGACCGTTTTTTATGACTTCATTTACAAAGGCCGTTTTGATTACATCTCTTGGTAAATAAACATTTATTCCGTTTTGAGCCAGAAAATCTTTTAAAACTTTCCATGACAGCTCAAAACAGATTTCAAAAGACTGTACAACAGACATCTGAAACAATTCGTTATCAGGAGCAGATATATTAGCTTTCACTGCTTTTTCATAAATATTAAAGGCTCTGTTAAAATTTTCAATTCTTTCCGTAAGTCCGGACATACAAATACCTAAAGCTCATTATTACAAAATAAATTATAACATATATAACCTTACACATATAATGAAAAAATAGTATAATATTGTATGCTTATACAATATATAGCGGAATATCTGGAATACTTACAGGCTGAGCGCGGACTTGCGCAAAACACAATCGACGCATACAGAAGAGATTTGACGGCTTTTTGTGATTTTTTGTATAAACTTGCATCTATAGACGATTTTGAAAAAATTATTCGCAACCACATAAACTACTACATAAAAGAACTCCACGACAAAAACTATACCCCCACAAGCGTAACAAGAAAAATTGCTGCTATCAGAGGCTGGTTCAGATGGCTGAGTGCAAACGGGATTATAAAAAATGACCCGAGTCTCGGTGTTGAATTACCCAGACTTACAAAAAAACTGCCTAAAGTTATGTCCGTTGCAGAAATCGAAAATATTTTAAAAAACCACCTTACAGACATTGAGTCCGCTGTGCTGGAGGTTTTATACGGTGCTGGACTGAGGGTATCAGAGCTTGTAAATCTTGAGCTCAATAATGTTGAAATGTCGTCGAGATATGTGCGCTGTATAGGTAAAGGCTCCAAGGAAAGGATTATCCCCATTGGAGAAAAGGCGGTAAATGCCTTAAAAACTTATCTGAAAAAGCGTGAACTTTTGATAAAAAAATTTAAACTCGATACCAAAAAGCTTTTTATCAAAGAAAACGGAAAAACAGTGACACGTCAGGATGTTTATGTTTTTATAAGAAAGCAGGGTGAACTGTTAAAAAAACACATATCCCCGCACACACTAAGACACAGCTTTGCAACACACATGCTAGAAAACGGAGCAGATTTAAGGGTTGTACAGGAGCTTTTAGGTCACAGTGATGTTTCCACAACACAGCTTTATACGCACGTAAGCAAAAAGCGTTTAAAAGAAGTTTACTTTTCAATTAACAAATAAAGAAAGACAGGAAGTTGAACTTAAAAGAAATCTATAATACAAAACAAAAACCCGTTATATCATACGAGGTCTTTCCGCCTAAAGATGACACTGACGGCGAAAAACTGGAAGCACTTTTCAAAGAATTAAACAAACTTCTGTGTTACAACCCTTCTTTAATCTCTGTGACCTACGGTGCAGGCGGCTCTAACAGAAATGAGTCAGTGGAGATAATAAGACGAATTAAAGAAGAGTTAAAAGTTACGCCTATGCCGCATTTTACCTGTGTTTCCACAAGCACTAAAAATATCAGCGAGTACTTGAAGACAATAGAGTCGTTTGACGTAAAAAACATACTTGCACTGCGCGGCGATATACCCAAAGACGGCAGCGTCTGCAATGATTTTAAACATGCTGACGAACTTGTATCATATATTAAAGACAATACAAACCTATCCGTTGCAATTGCAGGATATCCGGAAGGCCACAAGGAGTGTAAAAGTTTTGAACAAGATTTAATATATCTTAAACAAAAGGCCGACAAGGGTGCGGACGTTATTTTCAGCCAGATGTTTTTTAACAATGACCACTATTTTTCATTTGTTGAAAAATGTGAAAAAATCGGCATAAACTTACCTGTAATTCCAGGCATCCTACCTGTTTCTAGCTACAAACAGCTTTTTAAAATGGCAGACATGTGCAAAGTTGAAATTCCTTTAAAACTTAAAGAAACTCTTGAAAAACATCAGGATGACAGTGATTATACAAAAAAATACGGAATAGAATATGCATCGAGTCAGTGCGAAGAGCTTTTGCAAAATAAAGTACGCGGCTTACATTTTTACACTCTGAACAAATCCTATGCGGTAGGACAAATTCTAAAAAATATCTTATAAAATAAGGAATAGATTAATGAAACTAATATCTGAAAACCTTCATATTATATCAAAAGCAACAAAAGAAGCGGTGTTAAACCGTGACGAAAACTATATAAAAAATCTTTTGCAAAAACAAATTCAAACAACACCGGATTGGATAGACCTGAATATTGGGCCAGCAAGAGGGGCTTTTGCGGGTACAATGCAGTGGCTCGTTAATCTTACACAAGATTTGACAGATATTCCATTATCACTGGACAGTACAAATGCTGATGAAATAGAACTAGGACTTGCACTGGCAAAACATCCGGAAAAATGGATTATAAACAGTACAAGTGCAGATGAACAAAGGCTAGAGCGAGTAACAGACATTGCCTCAAAATACGGCTGCTCAATGATTGCACTCACAATGAACAGCGAACTAGGTATCCCCAAAGAAGCGGATAAAAGACTTGAACTGGCCTTTGAAATTTGCTCTGCAGCAGAAACCCAAGGAATATCAAACGATAGATTATATTTTGACCCGCTAATTCTACCTGTATGTGTTGACCAGACGCAGGCAATCGAGGCATTAAACACAATAAGAATGCTGAAAGAAAGTTTTGACCCGCAGGTGAATACAACAATAGGACTTTCTAACGTTTCGAACGGCTGTCCCAAAGAATTAAGGGCACTGATTAACAGAGTTTTTATGACTCTGGCTGCTGGTTGCGGGCTGGACAGCGCAATTGTTGACTCTTTTGACTCAGAGCTTTTAAGATTGAACAGGGTTTTAGAAAGCCAAACACCTCAAACATCTTACGACAAAGCTTATATTTCCTTATATAATATGATGCAAAATTTTGAGGAGCTTGAATCTGTTGAATATGACATAACTGATTCCGAGCAAATAAAAATTATCAAAACAGCACAGATTCTCTTGAATAAAAAGGTCTACACAAACAGCTATCTGGAGGTATAATTCTTTATGCAAAATTTTATAAAATTGTCCGGTATAGAAATCTTTCTTGCCTTAATACTTATAGTAAATTGGCTGGCCGGAGGTGCTTTTAATAAGACAT
>CALVAT010000061.1 GCA_944325565.1 Candidatus Gastranaerophilales bacterium | reverse complement strand
TTTTAATCCGACTGAGCGACTATGATATAATTAGTTTATTCATAACCCTGTGTCGGTAGCTCAGTCGGATAGAGCGGCAGTCTCCGAAGCTGCAGGTCGGGGGTTCAATTCCCCCCCGGCACAATAAATTTTGAAAGAATACCATAAGGTCTGTACTTAAGTAAATTAAGTACAGACCTAAACTTTTTATTTTGCAAAACATTTAAGTTAATAATTAAAACATTTCAAGACCTGAATACTGAGTTCTTGCGACATTAGCTGTATTTTCCATCGCCATAGTTAAGAATTTTTCTACAGCATCGCGTACCTTTTTGATATCATTTTGTAGAATTTCCTGTCTTTGTTCTTCCGATTCTTTCAATGCATTCTTAAATTTTTGAAAACTATACATTTTGAAATACTCCCTATTTTTATTTAATCTACTTACAATATACTTATCGGTTTTTGTTAATCAATTCTTTAGTAATAAAGACTATTTGTTAACAAATGTTTACACAATATTGCATAAACAAAACAGTTTGCACTTAGAACAAATAATGATTTATAATTAGACTGTTATGGATATACTTTCTCAAATTAAAAATAAAGTAATAGTGTCTGTTCAGGCAATGCCATCTGAACCTTTGTATAAAGAGGAATGTATGGCAGCAATGATGCAGTCGGTTGTCAAGGGCGGAGCTGCAGCATTAAGAGTTGCCGGCGTAAGAGATGTTATTAATGCTAAAAAACTTTTTAAAATACCGGTAATCGGTATTACAAAACCGGAGGTTATACCGCCTAACTGGCGAGAGATTGTATATATAACCCCAACAATCAAAGATGCAAAAGATTTGATACAGGCTGGGGCTGATATTATTGCTTTTGATGGAACTTCTCGTCCGAGAGGTGAAAATAACCTTACACAGCTTATTCGTTTTATCAAAATCAATAAAAAAATAGCAATGGCAGATGTTTCTACTTTACAAGAAGGTATTGCAGCAAGAATACTCGGAGCCGACATAGTGTCTACTACACTTTCCGGTTATACTCTTGAATCTCCTGAAGTGTCTGATCAACCTGATTTTGAACTGCTTCAAAAACTTGTTGAAGCACTTGATTGTCCGGTTATTTTGGAAGGGAGAATATGGACTCCTGAACAGGTGGACAGGGCATTTGAACTGGGAGCTCATTCTGTTGTTATAGGTTCAGCTATTACAAGACCACAGTTGATAACTAAAAAGTTTGTGAATAGAGAAAAGGCGGTATAGGTGAAAAAGGCTCTTGGTATTGATATTGGGGGGACTAAAATTCTGTATGGCGTTGTTAATGATGCCGGAGAGATTGTTTCTGACGTTAAGAAAACATCTACCCCCAAAAAAGCTGATGAGATTTTTTCTACGCTAAAAAATATAATAGCTGAGCATTATAATGAAATTGATGTGGTTGGATTGTCTTCTGCGGGAGCTGTGAATTTAGAAAATACGAGAGTTTTGAGTTCTACTCCCAATCTGCCGGACGGTTATAATCAGATAGATTTTTCAACTTTATGTGATAAAAAAGTTTATGTTGAAAATGACGCAAATTGTGCTTGTGCTGCTGAATATAAAAATGGTGCAGGAAAAGGGTTTAACACGGTTTTGATGATTACTATAGGCACGGGTATAGGCGGGGGTGTTATATCGAATGGTGTTCTTTTTAGAGGCTCCAGAGGAAATGCTCTTGAAGTAGGCAGTATGAAGATATTTGCCGATAAAAGACAAAAATGTACCTGTGGACGCTATGACTGCTGGGAGTCGTATGCTTCTGGTACCGGCTTGAAAAATTGCGCTATCACAGGTGCTAGAGAATATCTCGAGTTTAAAGCAAGTATTTATAAGGATAAAAGCCCAGAAGAGATTACTACCTATGACATAACCGACGGGATACAAAAAGAGGACGCTTATTCAATAAAAGTTTTTAATCAATGGATGGAATATATGTTTGTGGGGCTGGTTTCTCTTACTGATATTTTTAATCCTGATTGTATTGTGATTTCCGGCGGAATGTGTTCTTTTGTAGATGTCGAAGGGCTTGAACAAAGAATTAATGCGGAATCTGTTGTTACTGATGTTAAAGTAAGGCGGGCAACAACTGGAAATAATGCAGGAATGATTGGTGCAGGTGTTCTGGCTTTAGGTTAATTTGTATCAAGTTTGTAATATTTTAGTTTATAACTAACAAAAAAAATTTTTTTGCCCTTTTATGCTTATATTAAAAAAATTTGAGAGGGTTATTATGATTGAAAAAATTGGCGCTGGTTTTAATACAAAAAATGTTTTTAATAAATCGTTTAATAAAGATAATTCTATAAAAACTAAAGAAAACGTTGTTGAAAATAAAAACAGCTTGGCAAGTCCTTCGGCAGGGTTGCTGCATAGCTATTTTGTAAGTTTTGGTGCTGCTTCTAAGGCGCAGGTTAACAAAGAGGCTGAGATTTTAAATAGTCTTAATGATCCAGCCCAGGAACTTTTAAATAATGCACAGTCAATTGCCAAGCAATACGGACATTTTCATGTTGATCGTATTCATATATTAAAGGCCGGCTTAGAAGAAATTGAGAGGTATATAGAGGCGCTGGATTCTGGAGAAATTAGCTATGCTGATGAATCCGCTTATGACGCTTATGTTTTTTTTGAAAACGATATGGGAGCTAATGTCTTTAAAAAAGCAGAAAAAAGAGCTCTTATAAAACCCGTTATAAAAGAACAATTGAAGGTTATTGATAAAAGGCTTGCTGAAATGCCAAGAACACAAACAAAAATAAGTGGCGGAGATCTTCCGATTTCAAAACAATTTTTAAATGATGTTTACAGTATTTATATGCAGGAAAACGCTGTTGATGAGATTGATGGTGTGTCTGACGGTGATGGGCTTGTGCATGACAGCACTCTTTTCTCTGCTGCAATTTTACCTAATAGCGATAAGCTTAAAAGAGAGATTACTCTTCCTTTAAGAAATGCTCTGAAAGATGCTGTTTATATTGACAGAAAACCTTTAGAAAAACGTCCCCATCTGACATTCTACGATGATAAAGCTAAGAATATTTGGAAAAATCTCGCCGTGGGTACAAATATGGTTATACTCCATGATAAAAGTTCGTATCCTTCCCATCTTATTAACAGCTTTTTACATCTTTTTGAAGATAGCAAAGATGGATTTGGCAATTTAGGCAAAAAGAACACAAAAATTCTTAATTTGAATAATGAAGGTTTCGTAGATATTGGATATATTGCGACAAAAATGAAACAATTTGGCAAAGATAAAGAAAATAACTATGTCGTAATTATGGATATTATGGATGATGACACTAAGAGTCTTGCTTTTAATGATTATAATGTAGAAACTTTTATGAATGCTCCTAAAAATATAAAATTTGTTATGGTTGCAGATAAGGATGCATATTACCAAAAAAATGCTGACGGTTATCTAAATGGTTATTTTAATGATTTTGGCGAGATTTCTTTACCTTTGATGAATATGGAACAGGCCCAGAAAGCTTTTAAAGAGGTGCCTGAACTTACTGCAAAAATTAAAAAGAATTTTTCAAAAACTGCTGTTGAAAAATGTGTAGAGGCTGCTAATCAGCTTTCCGGTAATTATCCTGAAAAGGCTCAAAAAGTGCTGGAGCTTGTTTCTTCATATTATGTGGATAAACAAAATATTAGTTTAAATGATGTACAAAATTATATTAAAGAAGCTAAAGAAATCTTTAAACCTGTTGATAATGACAATGCTGTAAAGGTTGTGTTCGATACAGGCATAAAATTGAAAGATATGGTTGGGGCTCCTGCAACGAAAAAAGAAGCAAAATCTATTGTTGACAGAATAAAAGATAAATCGATTGGCACAAAGGGATTTTTAATTTATTCTCAAGACGGTTCCGTAGGCGCTGGCAGAAAGTATACAGCGCAGGCTATAGCAGGTGAGTCTAAAATTCCTTATGTAGAAATTAACGCTGTTGATTTTGGAACAAAAGATGTTGACCTGTTTGGCGGTGGAAATTTAAGCCCTGAAGCTTCTATGAAAAAGCTGTTTGGTATGGTAAAAGCTCAGGCTGAAACCAACCCTAAAAAGGCCGCAATATTATATATAGAAAATTTTGAATATTTTTCATACGGAGAATATCTCTCCGAGTACCATGAAAAAGCTATGTCGCAGCTGATAAGAGAGATGAATAAAGCTCAGGAACAAGGGATGAATATTGTTGTAATGGGTTCTATGAATAATCCTGAATACATAGGGGCTGCAACCTCAAAATCTTTCAAATTTATTGATCAGATAGAAGTAGAATCTCCTGAGAGCAATAAAGAAGCTAGAAGCGAAATAATTAACTATTACATAAAGAAAAAGGGAATTAAACTCTCTGGTGATGAGGCAGAACAAAAAAAGATTAAAGAGCATATCAATATGTTGACTGAAAGATGTTCTTATATAGAAATTTTAACTCTTCTTGATAAAGCAAAAAATGTTGCTAAAGAAAGAAAGCATAAGACAATTGACAAAGTTGATTTTACAGAAGCATACCTGCAGCTTACGACCGGACGTCCGGCAAGTATTCAGGAGCCGCAGTATCGAAAAGAACATGTTACCGCTCACGAATGCGGACATGCAACTAACGGTATAGTTATGGAAGAACTGGCTCGAAAAGAAGGCAGACCTGATCATATGGGGAACTATGTTAACTTTATTACGCTTGATCCCAGAGGCTCTTTTGCCGGGGCTGTATACTTTAGCGATGAAATAAATCAGGAATGGTCGTTTGAAAAAATATTTAGTGATCTGGTTGTTGATTTTGGCGGTAATTCCTGTGAAAAATATTTCCACGGTCAAGATGGCAGCGGTGGAATTAGTGTAGATATGCAAAATGCTACGTATATGGACACTCTGGCTGCAGGGGTTATGGGACAGGGAAAACATTTTGGTAAAAAATCGATGGACGGTATGCTGGTAATGTCTGAAAAGGACAAAGATAATCTTAATAAAGATATTGATGTAATGTTGACAAATGCCCAGCTAATTTCAGATGCAATAACAGAAGTTTATGAAGATTTTAATAAAGAATTTGTTAAAAAGTATTCTTCTAAAGTCGGTACAGGTGAGTGTATTGTGCAAAGGGAAGAGTTTGTAAAAATGCTTCAGGAATGGAAGGCCCGACAGCCTTATGAAAAACAAAAAGAGTTTGAACTTTTAGACAATACAATTCACGAAGTTATTGCCGCAACAAAACGCGGTGTAAAATGCCGTAAAGCAGATGAGTAACTCTATAAAATTTTTTAAATAAAATACTCCTAAAATAGTTGTAAAAACTTTATATTCGTATGATAATCATGGCAAGTATGGATAAAAATGTTTAGGCAAAACACAAAGGAGAAAACTATGCCAACAACTATTGAAGACGTAAAAGCAAGACAAATTCTTGACTCAAGAGGAAACCCGACTGTAGAAGTCGATGTAACATTATCATGCGGCGTTGTAGGACGCGCTGCTGTTCCTTCAGGTGCTTCAACAGGTATTTTTGAAGCTCTTGAAATGAGAGATGGTGACAAATCTATCTATTGCGGTAAAAGCGTTCTTAAAGCAGTTGACAATGTTAATAACATTATCGCTCCCGAACTTATCGGTGAAAATGCAGCTGACCAGCAAGCTATCGACAAATTAATGCTTGAGCTTGACGGTACTGAAAATAAATCTAAATTAGGTGCTAATGCTATTTTGGGTGTATCTCTGGCTTGTGCAAAAGCTTCTGCTCTTGCATTTGAAATGCCGTTATACAGATACCTCGGCGGTATCAATGCAACTACATTGCCTGTACCTATGATGAACGTATTAAACGGTGGTGCTCACGCTGACAATAACGTTGATTTTCAGGAATTTATGATTACTCCTGTAGGTGCTTCTTCTTTCACAGAAGCTATCAGAATGGGTGCTGAAGTATTCCACAACCTTAAAACAGTTCTTAAAAATAAAGGTATGGTTACTTCTGTAGGTGATGAAGGCGGCTTTGCTCCTAACCTTTCTTCTAACGAAGAAGCTTTGCAGGTTATTATCGAAGCTATTGAAAAAGCAGGTTATACAACTGAACAAGTTAAAATCTGCTTAGACGTTGCTTCTTCCGAATTCTATGAAGATGGTAAATATAACCTAGCAGGCGAAGGCAAAGTTCTTTCACGCGAAGAAATGGTTGACTTCCTTGCTAACTGGGTTGACAAATATCCTATTATTTCTATCGAAGACGGTATGGCTGAAGAAGATTGGGAAGGCTGGAAGATGCTTACTGACAGAATCGGTTCACACTGTCAATTAGTTGGTGACGACTTGTTCGTTACAAACACTAAGAGATTGTCAAAAGGTATCGAAACAGGTACAGCAAACTCTATCCTTATCAAAGTTAACCAGATCGGTACTTTGACAGAAACATTGAACGCTATGAATATGGCATTCAAAGCTGGTTATACAGCAATCGCTTCTCACAGATCAGGCGAAACAGAAGATACTTTCATTGCTGACCTTGCTGTTGCTACAAACTGCGGTCAAATCAAAACAGGTTCTGCTTCAAGAACAGACAGAATCTGCAAATACAACCAGTTAATCAGAATTGAAGAAGAACTTGGTTCTGCTGCTAAATATATGGGATTGAAAGCTTTTAACGGCCAATCTTGTAAAAAAGCAGCTTGCTGCAATGCATAGTAATCTTATAAGGTTATAAAAAAGACGGGTCCTGTTTTTCAGGGCTCGTTTTTTATTGTAATTGATTAATGTTAAAAAATGTTAAGAAAATTGTTTTGAATAAGGCAATTTTTATATAGAAAAATACTTTATATAAGTAAGGGAATTAAAGGGATTATATTTTATAGGGAGAAAAAATTATGGCAGTTGGACCAAGAGATTACATCGATCAGTTGTTAGTCAAAAAATATGCTGATGAAAAGGTTGACAATCCGACAATAGCGAAGATGGTTGAACCGGAAAAAATGCTGAATGCAATGGGCGACTTTTCTGATATGCGAAGAAATATGCTGTTGTTAAATAATAAATTAAACAGTGTATGTGCTGCACTTAATGCAAAGGCAGCACAATACCGGACGTCACGATTTGCTACAGCATAGTTCGGGCTAAAAAATTGCTTTAAGTAAATTTAGCTGCAATATGAGATTAGTTAATAAATAGCAAAATACTTGGCGCATGTGCTAAAATTGCGCTATGGAAAAAAGTTTTAAAAACAAGAATATAATACTGGCCTCGCAATCTCCGAGGCGGCATTCCCTCATAAAAAAAATCGTCTCTGGTTTTGACGTTGTCACTCCCGAGTTTGACGAAAAATTAAGTTCGTCTAACTACACAGACGACGCCATAAAATCCCTTTCTCTTCAAAAAGCA
This sequence comes from Candidatus Gastranaerophilales bacterium, assembly GCA_944325565.1. Lineage (GTDB taxonomy): Bacteria > Cyanobacteriota > Vampirovibrionia > Gastranaerophilales > Gastranaerophilaceae > Limenecus. The sequence continues at coordinate 4,204 of CALVAT010000061.1, read as the reverse complement.
TTGTCCGTCCTGAATACACACAAGGAATCAGGGGCGGGCATTTGCCTGTATAAAAATTGTTTTATTATTAGTGCTGACACAATGGTTGTTTTAGATAGTAAAATATATGGCAAACCTAAAGATGAAGCGGATGCATTGAAAATGCTTAAAGACTTGAGCGGGAAAACTCATTTCGTTGTGACTGCTGTTACAGTATTAGATTCTGACACTAAAAAGGCAATTACTGATGTTGTAAAAACCTATGTTACTTTTCAAAATTTGTCTGATGAATTGATTAGTGAGTATGTAAAGAATAGAAAACCATTGGACAAGGCCGGTGCATATGGCATACAGGAAATGGGCAGTGAGTTTATAAAAAATGTTGATGGTGATTTAGAAAATGTAATTGGTTTTCCTACTCGCAAAGTTAAAGAGATGCTTGCTCAAGCCGGATATATTTTTTAATAATATGCTTAGCGGAGAACCCGAAGCCTTTGTTTATAAAAGCTTCGGGTTCACGGCAGAACGTGAATAGTTCACAAATGCGGGTTCCGCCGTAAGAAAGTTTATAATTTTAGTCTAGGCATCTGCTATTCTCGGGCAGCCAGCACCGGTGTAAACAGAGATAACTCCGATACCTGAGAGCATAAGGCTTACACTAATTAACAAACCTACCGTATAAAGTGCGGTTCCAGGTAAACCAAAGGCTATCAAGAAAGCAAGACCAAACTGTGCAAGACCAACAAGAAGTCCTACCCACCAGTATTTAAAAATACCGCGTGTCTGGAATGCAGTAAACATTGAGTTTACACCTTCAAGCAGGAAGTATATTCCTATACCCATTGTAATAAGAAATAAATTGTAAACAGGCTGCATTGTCAGGTAGGCACCGGATACTACCATAAGTATGGAAATCAGTATGCTAAGCCATGGTTTTTCGATTTCATCACGTCTGATAATGGTGTTAATAAATTTATACACACCGGCAACAACGAGTGCTACACTGATAAGCATGCTCATTGCAAATGTTGTAAACATCGGTAGTACAAGCAGCAGTGCACCGATTACAAGAAGGAATATTCCTTCTGTCAGGAAGGTATTGCAAAATCTTTTTACCATATCTGCCATCTTTTTTACTCCTTTACTATCTACAGTCAACTGTCCCCGCGTCTTTTTTATCTGACGTTATAGAAAAGTTCACCTGTATTTACTTTTGTACCAGCAAGTCCGGGGAAGCATAATTTTTCTATAAGACTTGAATCGCAAGGCACTGCTTAATTGTAAACCGTTTTAATATATGGTTTCATTGCCTTTTGGGGGAATTTATTAATATTGTCCTATTCGGCTAGGTAAGACTGTTTGAAACTTTGTCAATAGAAAAATGCTTAAAAATTGTACCCTTTAGGGTACAAAAAATGTGTTATAACTAAAATGTAAACTGTTTGCAAAAAGTTGTAAGCACAATTTACAAAAACAAGGGACAATTGTGTCCTGTTAAAAAGATAATATGGTTGCATATTATATAACTCCTTCCCGAAAAGCAGCCGGACTTATATTAAGTCCGGTTGCTTTATTTTTTTATTAATACAAAACATAATACATTCAATGATTGTTATAACAATGAGCTAATAAATTTTGAAAGCTTTAAATACAAAAGGCTAAGCTAGATTAGAGATAAAAATCTCTGACAGGTAAAAAAACAATAACTGTAATTTAAAAAATAGTCAGAGGTGCATAAAGTATAAAGAAAGAGGGGTTTATGGAATATCCGGTATTTGATTTTGATTATCAAGAGGCTTATTCAAGCACAATTGAATTTCAAACACAAATTAACGAAAAAATGAAAGGTCGAGAACAGCGTTATCCTGTTTGGACTTATCCAAAGAGAACATTTAAGCTTAAATTTGATAAGTCGTTTAAAGAACGTCAAAAGCTTGAAGATTTTTTTATTGAGGTTATGGGACAGGCGGGAAAATTTTCTTTTACCTGGGATTCTGCTAAAGGCGGGAATGACAAAACATATATATGTAATTTTAATTCTGATTCTTTTGAACAAAGTATAAAGGATTTTGGCTTCAGCGAGTTTCAATTGGAGCTTGTTTGTATTGATGATTCTAAGGTAGAACAGGTGGATGAGCTTAATTTTTACCACAATAGCGAATGTGATTTTGTCACAGAGTTTTATACTATTGTAGATAAAATTTTCACCTCAAGAAATGAGAGAAAATCTTACTGGGATACACCGAAAAGAAGCTGGACACTTACTTTTCAGAAAAATGCGAGTACAAGAAAAAAACTTGAAGACTTCTTTATTGCTAAAAGAGGGCGTTTTCGTTCTTTTGAATGGACATGGCAAAAAAAATACGGTGGCGACGGAAAAACTTATACTGTCAGATTCGATGAGGATTCTTTAAATACCGATATTGATTCTTATGGCTACGGACAGATAAAAGTAAAGTTAAAGGAGGTTTTTCCTAACACAGCACCTATTTATGATGAAGAAAAAGACGAAATTATTCCGAGAAGGCTGCTTAAAATAGAGTTAGAGGGCGGCTCTATTTATATTCTCGATAATGAAACACTCGGCACTTTGCGATATAACGGAGAAGACTATATAGGCGCACCTTTGAGTTTTGAGGAGATAAAAAGGGATGACAGTACCAGTGTTTCAAAGCTTCAGATAGAGCTATCCAATGTTGGACTTGCGATATCAGGGATTATTGGTCAACGTGGTGATGTGATAACCAATGCACCTGCAATTTTAACGCTTGTTTTCCTTGATGTAAACACAAATATTTTGCAGCCTGACAAAAAACAGATTCTTTACGCGGGCAGATGTAATAATTTAAAACTCGATTATGAAACCGCTAAAATGGATATAGAAACTTCTCTTGGCGGTTATGAGATTCAGGCGCCTGCTATGAAGTATCGAACAACCTGTCAGGTTAGACGTTTTAAAGATTGCCGCTGTGGTTATACCGGAACAGAAACAAAATGCGACAGGACTTTTGATCGTTGCAAAGAACTTAATAATCAGGCAAATTTTAGAGGATTTCCGCAAATGTATAATGAGCTGGTTATTAAAGTTTAATTTTTTCAATATTTTGTAAAACGGTAAATATGATAAATTTTGAACTGTTCTAAATGAGATAATTATTTTTATGGATGGAAAAGATTTATCTAGAACGTACAGATTGGCTATAGTTATTTTTAATTATTTTATTATAGTTATAAAAATTAAATATTAAAATAATTAACGCACTCAGACAAATCAGTCCCTTTAAGCTTTGGTTTTAGGGACATTTTTTTGTATACAAATTCAGATTAGAAAAGAGGTATAAATGTTTACAAATTTTGATATTGTTAATTTAAAATATGATTCTGATACAATCGATAGATTTTCAAAATACGATTACTACAGAAACCTTTATGACGGTGATTTTAATAAGGCTTTTAGTTCTACTGTGCTGAAAATAAGAAAACGTTATCCGTTAGATAACACTACTGCGCAGTCTTTGATTAATATAAATATGTTCTGGGCCTTGACGGATTTCTTTAAAGGATTTCTCACAAATCAGGGTATTAATGTGAATGTTGATGACAACGAACAGGCTGTGTGGGATGAAATAGCAAGAGAGAATAATTTTATTTCTGTTTTAAAAGAGGTTTATATAGACAATTCCCGTTTTGGCAACGGTTTGTTTAAAGTCGCACTTGAAAACGGCAAGGTTAAAGTTTTTTCAATTTCACCCGACTGTTGGATACCTGTATTTAATCAGGGGAATTTAAATGATATCGCAGGGCATATTCTTGTTTATCCTCTGGAAATTCTGGAAAACGGAGTGAAAAAACAGTACAAGAAGGTGGAAAAACATCACAAAGGGTATATGGAAAACGAGATATACGAAGCCTCGAACGGAGTAATCGGCAGAAAATTAGATTATGATGAAATGAAAGATTTTGGAATCAACGAGGTTGATGATTTTTCTCATTTGTGGAATGACTTTATTGTTTTTCCGACCAAAAATACTACGGAAAGCGATTCTTATTTCGGCGAAAGTGATTACAAACGCTGCAAGTCCGTTGTGGAAGAGATTATGCTCACGGTAAGCCAGAATTCTAAAATAATAAACCGTCATGCAAATCCTAAACTTTCGGGCAGCGAGCAGAATCTTGAAATGAACCCTGTTACCAATGAAAGATTCTTCCCGGATACGGACTTTTT
>CALVAT010000060.1 GCA_944325565.1 Candidatus Gastranaerophilales bacterium | reverse complement strand
CGGGTATGACAAATCTGCTAAATATTTCTAACTGACCAGCTGCTTTTGCTAATTTTAATATAATCTTAATAATATCTACTTTAATTTTGTGCGCATTTTGCGTTATACTTAGCGTGTCGAAACAAACAGAGGATTTATAAAAATGTTATTAGGTGTAAATATTGATCATATTGCTACATTGAGAAATGCAAGAGGCGGACTTGAACCCGATTTGATTCAGGCGGCACTTATTTGTGAAAATGCAGGTGCTGATGGAATCACGGTGCATTTGCGTGAGGATAGACGCCACACAAGAGATAATGATGTTTATGAATTGAAAAATATTCTTAAAACAAGACTTAACCTTGAAATGGCCCTGACAGAAGAAATGCAAAAGATTGCGCTCGATGTTCGCCCTCAAAATGTCTGTCTGGTTCCTGAAAAAAGAGAAGAGGTTACAACCGAAGGCGGACTAGACGTTGCTTCTAGGGTAGAATTTGTTACTAACTTTGTAAAACCTCTTGTTGATGCAGGAATTGTTGTAAGTTTATTTATTGATCCGGACAAATATCAGGTTCAGGCTGCAGCAAAAACAGGCGCACAGTTTATAGAACTTCATACCGGCAGATACTCCGAGGCTTTTGGCAGGGAAAATGAAGAACTTGAGTTTGACAACCTTAAGGAAGCTGCTGAACTTGCTCAAAAATTGGGGCTAAGTGTTAATGCCGGACACGGTTTGACTTATGAAAATGTTTTAAGAATGAGAGATATTCCGCAGCTTGTTGAGTTGAATATAGGGCATAATATTATTGCACACGCTGTATTTGATGGGCTTTCTAAAGCTGTAAAAGATATGAAAGATTTGATATCATAGTTAACTTTGTTAAGTTTTTTTCAGCCGCTACTTGATATTAGAGTATGTTTAAAGTAGTGTAAAATAAGAAACTAATCTTTGAAAGGAATATAAAAATGGCAAAACAATGCGCAATATGCGGAAAGACAAAGCTTAAAGCAGCTAAAAGATCTTTTTCTAATAAGCAGCATGTGCACAGACAAGAAGTTAACCTTCAATCTGTAAAAGTTAATAACAACGGCACTGTTCAAAGAATAGATGTTTGCACTTCCTGCATCAGAGCAGGCAAAGTCCACAGAGCTGTGTAAGATTTATTTATCAAAATAAAAAGAACCTCTTTCGAGAGGTTCTTTTTTTATGCCGGAAATTTCACCTAAATGTCTGATAGTCAAATCTATTTTTGTATTATCATAAAATTATAAATTTGAATTTTCATTTTAATGGTGCTATATTACACATAAGAGAAATAAAAGAAGAGGTAGTTACGGTGTCAGAAGGTCATTTAATTGCACATCTCGGTCAATTTAGTTTTAACTTGGATACCATTATTACGATGTGGATTACGATGGGGATATTGATTATCGCATCTTTTCTGGCTACTCGAAAACTCTCTGTTATTCCTACAAAACTTCAGGCTGTTGCTGAGGGTATAATGGGGGCTTTTGTCGGTTTGACAGAGTCAATGATTGGTAAAAACGGAAGAAAACATATACCGCTTCTTGCCACTTTGTTTTTGTTTATTTTAACGGCTAACCTTCTTGGACAATTGCCGTGGCGTTTGTACCATTTAAAGACTGGCGAGCTTGCTTCTCCGACAAATGACCTTAATATGACCGCCGCAATGGCTATAATGGTTTTGATATATTATGTTTATCAGGGTGTGCGTGCTAAAGGTTTGAAGTACTTTTTGCATGAGTTTAGCGCTGTAGGTATAATAATGGCTCTGATTGAGCTTTTAGAAATGGTTGTTAGACCCTTCTCGCTGGCACTGCGACTTTTTGCTAACATTCTTGCCGGTGAGTTGTTGGTTGTTACCTTTGTTGGTTTATGTGCATACCTTTTACCTCTTCCGTTTATGTTGTTTGAGGTATTTGTTGCATTTGTACAGGCACTGGTATTTATGCTGTTGTCTACAGCTTATATAGCTATGGCGGCACAGGAAGAGGAGCATTAAATTCATAATCTCCAGTGTTGACCGGTAAAGGTTTTAAGTTTAGCAGTTAATAACAGAATTAGTAATAAAAAAGGAGAAAATTATGGCAGTAGAACAAGTAGCAGTAGAAGTTGCATCAATGGCTAAATTAGGTGCAGGTATTGCAATCGGTTTTGGTGCAATTGGTGCTGGGATTGGTTTGGGTATTGCAACAAAAGGTCTTTTGGATGCGGTATCAAGACAACCTGAAATTGCCGGTAAAGCTTTGATTTACTTTATTATCGGTGCTGGTCTTGCAGAAGCTTGTGCTATCTATGCTTTGTTCATCGCATTGCAGTTACTCGGCTAATGAAATCTTGCACAATCAGGGAGCAATCCCGCTGTGTTTCATAAAAAGATAAACTTTTAATGAACATCTCGGAATAGGAAAATTTCATGGAAATTAACGCAACTATATTAATATCAGCAATAAGTTTTCTCGTATTCATTTTTATAATGAATAAAATTCTGTATCAGCCGGTGCTTGATATAATGGAAAAGAGAAAAAATTATATTGAAGCAAATAAAACAGATGCACAAAACCATAAGCAAAAAGCTGAAGGTTTGATTGCTGATAAAAATGCTAGAATTGCCGATGCTCAGAGAAAATCTCGTGATATAGTTGCTGCTAAATCGGATGCATTAAAAGAGGAAAAAACTAAAGTATTGAACGACGCCAAAGCGGGCGCTGCATCGTATTTTAGTGAAGAAAAACAGAGCCTTGTTCACCAGAAGGAACAAACAGCAGCTAATATGAAATTTGATGTTGCTGACATCGCAAACCGTCTTACTACAAAACTGATGGGTGAGGGGATTGCGTTTGAACCTTTGAACGAGCAAGAAATTGATGAGGTAATGAGGAAAAATGCTTGATTTCAGTTTTGCTAATATATTGCATTCGAACGTTATAAACTTTGCAATTATGATTGCTTTGTTTGTTTTTATTGCTTACAAACTTGACGTTATACAAAAAATTGAAGATATGAGAGCTTCGATTCAAAAAAATGTTGAGGATTCTGACAGCATAAAGGCTGAGGCGATAAAGGAGTTTGAGGCAGTAAGCAAATCTCTTGGTAATGTTGAGGCTGAAACTGAAGCTATTGTTAAAAAAGCTGAAGATACGGTAAAAACTATCGAGCAAAAAACAAAAGAAGAACTTGATAAATCTGTTGCGCTTATTAAACAAAATGCACAAAAACAAATCGCATCAGAACAAAACCAGATTCAGGGCGAACTTCTAAAAAATGTTTCTTCTTCATCAATTGAGGTGGCTCAAAGACAAATAAAGACTGCGCTGGATAAAGATAAAGAATTACATAGAAAGTATATTGAAGACTTTATTAACAGTATAGACAAAATTGACGTATAGATTAACGGATATAAATAATGGCACAAAAATTAAAAATAGATAACAAATTATTACCACTGGCTAAAAGATACTCTGATGCTATTGTTGCAGTAGCTAAGGACAGAGGCGAATTAGATGAGGTTTTTGCGGATCTGGGGACTATTTCCGAGTCGTTTGACATAGTAACAAAGATGAAGGATTTTTTAATGCACCCTGTTATCCCTTTTGCTGAAAAAAAGGATATGATAAAATCTGTTTTTCAGGGTAGGGTAAAAGATTCCACACTTAGTCTCTTGTTTATTTTGACAGAAAAGAACAGGCTTAACCTTCTTGATACGATTAAATATTGTTATGAAGAATCTATGGACGAGGCTAAAAATATAGTCAAGGTTGACGTCGTTTCTGCTGTTGAAATTGACGGAGATTTGAAACAGAGCTTGAAAGAAAGATTGGAAAACAAATTGCATAAAGCTGTAAAATTTGTTTTCGATATAAATCCTGATATTATAGCCGGTCTTATCTTAAAAATTCAGGATAAGACAATTGACGGTTCAATGGCTGCAAAGATTGAAGGATTTAAGAAGATACTAAGATAGAAACGATGTTGCAGCGTGATAGCGCAAAACATTGATATTAAAAGGTGTAAAATTTAGTACAAACTATAAAGGAAAGTAACATGGCAACAATTAGACCGGAAGAAATTACTTCTATAATCAAAGCCAAAATTGAAAATTATTCCTCGGAGATGGAGGTTTCAAACATCGGCTCTGTGCTGGAAGTCGGCGACGGTATTGCCCGTGTGTACGGTTTGCGCAATGCAATGGCAAACGAACTTGTTGAGTTTGAAGACGGCAAAGGTACACTAGGTATTACACTGAACCTTGAAGAAGACAATGTTGGTGTTGTTATTCTCGGTGAATATCAACACATTAAAGAAGGTATGACTGTTAAAACGACCGGCAGAATTGCTTCTGTGCCGGTAGGCGATGGTCTTATCGGTAGAATCGTAAGCCCGACAGGGCGTCCTGTTGATGGTAAAGGTGAAATTCATTATGAAAAAACAAGACCTGTAGAAAGAGTAGCTCCGGGTATTGTTTCTAGAAAATCTGTACACCAGCCGTTGCAAACAGGTTTAACGGCTATTGATGCGTTAACTCCTATCGGAAGAGGCCAGCGTGAGTTGATTATCGGAGATAGACAAACCGGTAAAACAGCGATTGCAATCGATACTATCATCAACCAGAAAGGTCAGAATGTAATCTGTGTTTATGTTGCAATTGGCCAGAAAACATCTACTGTTGCTCAGCTTGCTAAAAAGCTCGAGGACTTTGGGGCAATGGATTATACAATCATTGTTTCCGCTACGGCTGATGAGTCCGCTCCGTTGCAATTTATTGCACCGTTTGCCGGTGTTGCAATTGCGGAAGAATTTATGGAACAGGGCAAAGATGTTTTGATTGTATATGATGACCTTACAAAACACGCTCAGGCATACCGTGCAATGAGCTTGCTGTTAAGACGTCCGCCGGGACGTGAAGCTTATCCGGGTGACGTTTTCTATCTTCACTCCAGATTACTTGAAAGAGCTTGTAAATTGAATGACAAATTGGGCGGCGGCTCCATTACTGCACTTCCTATTATCGAAACTCAAGCAGGCGATGTTTCTGCGTATATTCCGACAAACGTAATTTCAATTACTGACGGTCAGATATTCCTCGAAACTGGCTTGTTCAATTCCGGTATAAGACCTGCTATCAATGCCGGCATATCCGTATCACGTGTAGGCGGTGCTGCTCAAACAAAAGCAACAAAACAGGTTGGTGGTAAGTTAAGACTTGACCTTGCTCAGTTTAGAGAATTGGAAGCGTTTGCACAGTTTGCATCTGACCTTGATAAAGCAACTCAGGATCAGCTTTTAAGAGGTCAAAAATTGACAGAAGTGCTTAAACAACCACAATACTCTCCGTTGAGTGTTGCAAAACAGGTTAGTATCCTCTTTGCTGCAAACGAAGGTATACTGGATGATATTGACAATTCAAAAATTCAAAAATTCAAAAAAGAATGGTTTGATTATTTTGAAGCAAATATGTCTGCTCTTGCTGAAAAACTTAACAGTGGCGCAGCGCTTGATGATAATGATAAAGCTGAATTGAAGAAAAATCTTGAAACCTTCAAGTCTTCATTATTCTCATAGTTATGTAATTCAGGGTGTTTAATTACACCCTGAAGTTCACAATATAACAGGTATAAAGGTAGTACAATGCCAAATTTATTAGATATTAAAGCAAGAATAAACAGTATTAAAAATACGCAAAAAATTACCAAAGCAATGAAAATGGTTGCAGCGGCTAAGGTTAAGAGGTCGCAAAATAAGGTTATTGCATCTCGTCCCTTTTCTAGAGCGCTTGGCGAGGCTTTTGTAAAAGTTCTTTCTTCTGTTGATGGATTCAGCTCTGCTTCTTTAAAAATAGAGAGAGCAATTGATAATTATCCTGTTTTAATGCAAAAGAGAGAACAAAAAACAGCGGGTATTCTTGTTATTACATCTAACAGAGGTTTGGCAGGGGCATATAATGCCAATGTCGTTAGATACGTGCTTAAAAATATTGAAGAATACAAATCTAAAGGCATCGGGGTTAAACTTTTTGTTGTAGGTTTAAAGGGTACAAGCGTTTTAAAAAGACGTGCACAGAGTGTAGGTTTTGAAATCGCACAGACTTATACAAAAATTTCACAAGAACCTAATTCTTCAAATGCTTTAGTAATTGCTGAAGATATGGCTGATGCTTTTGTAAAAGGCGAGATAGACAGTATTGAAATCGTTACTACACGCTTTAAGAACATGATGTCTTATAAGGTTGAGGATTGGAAAATTCTTCCTGCTGAAGATATAAAAAAGGCTCTTGGCGATGATGAAACATCTGAGTCTGCTCAAATTGATCCTCTTATGGCTTTTGAACCAGACGTGGACAGTATTTTGCAAAAAATTGTGCCAATGTTTATAACAAATATTATCTATCAGGCGCTTTTAGAAGCTGTTGCAAGCGAACTTGCAGCTAGAATGACTGCAATGTCAGCCGCAACAAATAATGCAGAAGAAATGATACGTGTTCTTTCAGTGGATTACAACAAAGCGAGACAGGCAGCTATTACAAATGAAATATTGGAAGTTGTGTCCGGTGCTGATGCATTGAAAAAATAATCTTTGACCGTATCGTACAATTGATATAAAATTACACTAGGCGAATTTAGTAAGTGGGAAAATAAAATGGGTTATAAAATACTAAGTAAAAAAGAATTATGTCCAAATCAGTATGAATTAACTATTCATGCTCCATATATTACAAAAAATGCTCAGGCAGGTCAGTTTATAATTTTAAGAGTTTCTGAGGACGGTGAAAGAATCCCGTTAACAATTGCTGATTATAATAGAGAAACAGGCGCTCTTACCATTGTTTTTATGGCTGTGGGATATACAACAAAACAGCTTGCTACATTAGAAATTGGAGATGAACTCGTTGATATTGTTGGGCCTTTGGGACAGCCTACTCATATAGAAAAATACGGTACAGTCGTTTGTCTGGCAGGCGGCTACGGTGCTGCGCCATGCTATTTAATTGCTAAAGCTTTTAAAGAAGCGGGTAATAAGGTTTATATGATTATGGGCGCAAGAACAAAGGATTTGATATTCTGGATGGATAAGATGAATGATGCCTGCAGTGAATTGTTCATTACTACGGATGATGGTTCTTTGGGTGTTAAGGGCTTTGTTACAAATGTTTTATCCGACATTATGAATAAAGAAAAGGTCGATTATGCTATAGCAGTTGGTCCGATGCCTATGATGAGAGCAGTTGCTGATTTAACCCGAGATAAGGGAATTAAAACTGAGGCCAGCATGAATCCGATTATGGTTGATGGTACCGGAATGTGCGGCGCTTGTCGTGTTACAGTAGGCGGTGAAGTTAAATTTGCTTGTGTTGACGGGCCTGACTTTGACGCACACCAAATTGACTTTGATGAAGTTATTAACCGTACAAAAATATATAAAGATTACGAGAAGAAACGCAGCGAAAACTGCAACTTGTTAAAACAAGCAGAAGCACTAAAATAATAGATATGGAGATATAAATATGGCAGCGATTCCTATTTGTCCTTTAATGAGCGCAGGTCAGAATGTAGAAATAGTTTGTGCACAGGAAAAATGTGCATGGTATTTAAAAAACTATAAAACTTGTTCTGTTTATCTTCTGGCACACAATGCTGCGTTGGATATAAAACAAAAACAAACACAGATGACAAAAAAATAGTTTATAAAGAAAACAGAGCCTGTAGTTTTTTGGGCTCTGTTTTTTTTATTCATTTTATGATTCCTTAAGTTTTGAAGTGTTGGCTTTTAATATATCATTGATTTGTTTTATGTCTGCCTCTGTAAGTGTACCGTTTTGAGCTTTATTAATAATTCCGATTAGACTGTCATAATCTGATTTTGTTATTACTTTATCTTCTACAGCATCTGGCATTGCATAGCTTCTGTATCCTGCAATAAGCTTGTTAATTTGTTCTGCAACTTGAGTACTTAATTTTGTATCATTTTCGTCATCAATTGCTTCGTATGGAATTTGCGGATACGCTGCTATTTTTTCAAGAATTGCTTTTTCTTCTGCTGTGTATTCTTCAGCTTTTTTTGTTGGTTGATAAATTTCATTTAATTTAGCTTTATTTGTTGTTTCTATTTCTTTTTCATCTGCTTTTTCATATTTTTCATACAGGCTTTTTGCTTTTTCAGCAGTTGCTTTGGACTCATTTGTTTGTCTTTGGGTTTCCTGTGCTTTTGTAAGTGCTTCCATTGTTTGTTCAAATTGTTCTTGCTTGTTTTGTAAATACGCATTCTGTGCGCTCATCATTTGGCTGAAGAAATCAGAACCGAACATATTTGTAGAACCGCCTGTCATATAGTTTGTTGCATTAAGCTGGTTTCCATAAGTTGATTCAAGCATATTGCTTGTCATAGAAAGTCCGTTAACACCGGTCGAGAATAATCTCACGTTCCAATCATTAAAGCTTCCGCCATTGTATTGCCATCCGTTAGAGAAAAATCCCCCGCCAAAACCGCAGAGTGCACCAAGAAACATTGCTGTTTTGTTCCAAAAATTGTTCTTTTTACCTTTGGCTTCATATTGAGCCATTCTTTGCTGTCGTTGTTGGCGCGCGAAAGCTTCGGCTCGTGCTTCTTCTTGTTCTTCTGTTGATTTTCTTTTATACCAGTCGCCGACTGTTTCGCCTTGTTTTGCTTTTTCAGCAAAGACGGATTTTGTTGCTTCGTTGAATTCTGTAGTTGTGAAATCACCTGCATCCATTGATAAAACAACTTTTTTATCTTTTGCATCAGGTGTTCCGTTTTTATTTTCGTCTATAAGCTTTACTTGTGTTGTTTTCTCACCAACTGTTTTTGTATATATCCAGCCATTTTCTGTAACTGTTACTTGTACGTTGCTTTGTCCGACGCCCATAAATTATCCTCTGAATTATACTCTCTTATCTATATAAAGTATATATTCTTTAGATAATTGCTTTTTTAAACAAAAATGTTAAGTTATGTTAATATTATTCTTTTAATGGCAGCTTTATAATTACACTAAAAATATTGTCCTGTGTTGATTCTAGCTCAATAGAACCATTCATAGCAAGAATAAGCCCTTTTACAATAAACAATCCTAAACCTGTCCCCCTGGTAGTTCTTGTTGTTTTATCGTCTATTCTTATAAACTTGCCAAACAGCTTGTTCAGCTTGTCCGGCGGTATGTAATCATAGGAGTTTGAAACTTTAACTGCTGCGTGATTTTTTACCTTTGTAACATCTATAATAATTGGCGTGTTTTCATAAGAGTACTTGTAAGCATTGTCAATCAGGTTAATGAAAACCTGTTCCAGTCTATCATTGTCTGCAAGTATGTCTGGAAAATCTTCAGCTATATTAACAATAATTTCTCTTTGGGCTTTATGTTTGGTTGAGAGAATTGCGTCATTAATCGTGTCTGCAAGGTTGACATTGTCTATTATAAGATTGAGCTTTGAGCCTTCTATATCCGGTATTACAAGCAAATCCTCAACCATTCTGCTCAGTCTTTCAGACTGGTTTTTTATAATTTTTAAAGATTTTTGAATCGTTTCTGCATCAAGTTCTATGTCCTGCCTTAAGAGCCTAGATGTGTAGCCTTTTATGCTGGTTAAAGGTGTACGGAATTCGTGGCTTACTGTATCTATTAAGTTTGAACGAAATTCGTCAAGTTTTTTAAGCTCTTTGTTCGAGTGTTTTAGCTTTCTGTAAGTATTATTAATTTCATCCGCCATTTTGTTAAACTCTGTCGCAAGAAATATAATTTCATAGGGTGTAAAAATGTTGGAGAGCATTCTTATCTTTCTATTGTAATTACCTTTTGAAAGCGCGATAATCCCTTTAAACAGCTGCCTGATATTTATATACAGATATGATGTGTATATACCGACTATGAATATAATGAAGAACGCAGAAATACATAGAGCCAGTATGATTTTAAACCTCGCTGTATTTATTGTAGTTTTGGTTATGTGGTGAGTCGTGTTAACAATAATAATCAATTCGGGTTCGGTAAGCTTGAAATATGCAAGAGGCTGATTTTTTACTTTTCCGAATAGTTGTGCTTTGTTTGATATAAGGTTTTTGGGTAAGGCATAAATTACCCTGTCAAAATCCTTTTTGTTATATTTGTGTGCAGCTAGAAGCGTGTTATTTTGCCCCAGTATATAAATCTGCCTGTCGTCTTTTTTGTAGATGTTAAATATCTGGTCTTTAAAGGTTTGTATATCGACTGTGGCAAGAATTGCAGTGTCTTCGTCTATTTTTTTTAGTATTTGTATTTCGTTTTTCTGCTCATTGAATATGGAATATTCATCCCAGCTAATATATTTGTCTTTGTCATCTTTATTTATTATTTGCAGCTCAGAGATAAGCTTTGAGTTGGTAAATAATTCTTTTAAATATTCTGATTTTGATTTTTTATCGGGTATATGCCTTAGCGCAAGCACAATCTGGTCGAGCTCATCCTCTCCGGAGCGTGTAAAAGTTTCGATATTAGAGGCAATAGACTCTGAAATACTTAATGCCGAATATTGTAACTCGTTTCTTACCGCGTGCTGGTTAATGTTGTTTACGATAAAAGTGCTGACAATAGTAGGCGTTATAACAGCAAGAAGAAGAACAAGAATAATTTGTTCTACGATTTTAAGCCTTTTTATGTCACGTATTTTTTTCATATAACTAGTCTTCTGTGTTGCTTATAGGGGTTAGCTTGTATCCGACATTTGTTACCGTATGAAGATATTTCGGGTTTTTTGTGTCTTCTTCAATTTTCTGTCGCAATCCGCCAACGTGCACCCTTACCATCCTGACATCTTCGTCAGAATCATATCCCCACACCTCATCTAAAAGTACAGCTAATGATACAGAATCGTTAAAGTGCTGCATTAAACAGTATAATATTTCAAATTCAGTGGGAGTAAGCTTTATCTTTTTTCCGTTTACTGATGTTTCTAAAGACTCTGGAAATAGTTCAATATCACCCATTTTGAGAATTTCCTGCTTAAAAGAGGAATCCTTAGGAGAGTTGTCAGAATTCCTTCTTAAGAGCGCCTTTACTCTTAAAAGAACCTCCTGAATATCGAACGGTTTAACAAGATAATCATCCGCACCGCAGTCAAATCCCTGTGTCTTGTCACCGATTGTTCCCTTAGCAGTGAGGAGCAATACGGGAATATCCGGTTTTGCTTTTCTTAAATTTTTGCATACATCAAAACCGTTCATCCTCGGCATCATAACATCTAGCAGAACAAGGTCATAATTGTTAGTAACAGCTTTGTTAAGACCGTCCATACCGTCGCAAGCTGTATCAACAACATATCCGCTGTGTGCAAGGTCAAACTCTAGCAGCTCTCTTATTTCATCATCGTCATCAACAACCAGTAATCTTTTTGGCATAATATACACCCCTTTTGTAAAAATTTTCTCATATTAAAGGTTTTGAAACAATAATTTGTAAAGAAATTGAACAGCTATTTCAATATTATCATTCATTATTCAGCTGTTTTTTTATCCTGAAAACCTTTTTTAAATAAACTGTTTAAACGATTTTTTTATCCCATTTTTGTAACAAATTGTAAATACTCGTCCCTAAAAGCGTTATAAAATTGAAAAATTGGGAATTAAGTATATAGAGGCAAAAAACATGAGGATAGTATTATGGAACGGAACGTTAATAATGATAAAAGATTGAAACCCTTGTCCCACAACGATTTACGCTGCTGGGGGGGGGGGCTGTAGGCTAAAAATGCACTCCCAGAGTGGAAATTACCCCTGTGATTATAAAGTTTTCCCGTATTATCTTGAGGCTACCACGCGTCATTCTGAGCGTAGCG
>CALVAT010000059.1 GCA_944325565.1 Candidatus Gastranaerophilales bacterium | reverse complement strand
ATTGGCGATGGTATTTATGCTATTTCAAATGCATCAAATGCTTTAAAGCAAAATCAGATATCTAACTGCCTTTTAGAAGTCCCTCAAAAGGTCAAGGTAGAGCTTGACAATGGTGCATTGACCTTAGAGGCCGGCTCTGTTGTTATTGTCCCTTACGGAACAAGCGCACCCACAATGGAAATAGGCGAAACGCTAAATGAGGGGGAAATTGTTGACATTTCGTGGGATGGCGAAAAACTGTTTTATTATGTGAAATACGATAGCGACAAAGTATACTCATACACCCCGTCTAGCTCATACGATGATGTTTGTTTTATCGCATCAGGCGGTTATGCCCTTTCAAGAGGGATTAGCAGCTGGTTTTCTGGAAGCAGCGCGCCTGATTATGAGAGACAATATCAGCAATGGTATGATACTATGAATAACATTGTTAAACATTCAAGTGATTACGGTCAAAGCTGGACTTCTTACGACTCATTCCCATTTTGTGTTGCAAGCGTAACACAGTCTGTTGGTTATATTAACATCAAAAATATTTTTAACGGCTTTGGCTTCATAGGCTCAACTATCTGGTGTGATAAGGGGGTTAAAGGTTTGGCATCAAACGGCAGAAACGCAGATGGCAGTTTGAAGAATATTGAATATACGTTTTCTAAACTAACCTTAATGACTGCTAATGTTGGTCAAAGAATGTACTTATATAGACTGGTCGGTTATGAAACAGCCTGTAGATATGAGTATTTATACATTCAAGATGAACAGCCTGACGCTTCTGATTTTAATTACACAGGAACAAACGCGTGGTTTTCGCCACGGGATAATTACTGGAGAATATATGAAGATGGTGATTGGAATATAGTCTCTTTAATACCCTGCGCTTATGCTGACTGCGGTTTAACAACAGCAGAATACTACCGGCCAAACACGTTTAAAACAAAACAATCCTTCCAGGCACTTGACTACAATGACACCGAATTCATCGCGCATCAGGCAATGCCGGGTTCTAATTATATTAGTTTGTCATTGCCTGCGAGTGAGGGAACATTAGTTGCTCCTGCTGACGGATATGCCGTTATTAATGCTTCTTCAAATACTGCGAATGCTTATATATCATTGAATATTAAAGATTCTACAAACACAATAGGCATTTTACAAGATTTAAAGATGGTACCAGAGACAGGTAAAGTTATTGCGACTTCTTTACCCGTGTCTAAAGGTGAAATTATACAGGTTGGATATTACGGTATTTCTTTAAATTCTTTTAGATTTGTTTATGCAAACGGATCTATATAGCTTGTATTTGAGTAAATTTCAATGGAGAAAATAGAATGACAAACTACTACATAGAACAAAACAACAAAATAATACTGTGGGATACTGATTTAGAAAAACTTTCTAATACGATTGTATTTTTAAGTGATATTCCCGAAAATATTGAGATTAAACAAACCGAAGATGAAATTGTTTATAGAAACAATGAGTTTGTATTTGCAAATGAGATTCAGGCGGAGCTTCTGGAAGATGCAAGGCAATTGAAAATAGATGAAATTAATGCAGCAAAAGAAACCGCTTTTAAAAGCGGTTTCTTTTTTAACAATTCACATTTTGACTGTGATGACAGAGCCCAGATAAGACTTTCTGCACAGCTTGCAATTGCAAAACAGGATGACACAATAATCTGGCTGGATTATGACTATAATCCTGTGACTTTTACATACGAGGAATTTGTTCAGATGTGTCAGGTTGCAACAAGCATTGTTTCAAATATTGAATTTGAAACAAGTACACTTTTAGAGGCGGCAGCAGAAGCGTCTTCAGTTGATGAACTTAATTTATTATCAATTAATTACAATGCAGTAATATTCCGGACACAACAAGAAACAGAAAGTGAGGACACTAATGAATAAAATAATCGAAACAGTATTGAACTATCTTAATCAGCCCAGTACATATAAAGGTTTGTTTTCTGTACTGGCTGCATTTGGGGTTGTTCTAAAACCGGAACTTGCCGATGCAATAATTGCTTGTGCGCTTGGTGTTATCGGTTTAATCAATGTAATTGTAGATGAACACGATGTTAAACAAACTGTAAAGACAGAGGCGGAGGCATAATGTACTCCGCCATAATCACGGCTATCAGTAATATGTTTGCAAAATTCTTTGAATTTAGGGCTACAAGTATTGAAAATCAAGTACAAACTGATGTTATTGGAGATAAAAAGGATTACAAAAAAGCAACTGATATTGCCGAAAAAATTATTGAAATTGCACAAAACTATAAATCTGAAATGACTTTTGCTCACAGATTAAAGTTCGGGCATCTTGTTAATAGTTTTAGAAAATACAATTAAGGAGATATTATGGAAACATTTATTGAATATGCTCCTCTTGTAATTGTTATTATAATGTTTTTTTTACAGTATAAACTTTTTGTCACTCCGGATCAGATTTCGGAGGTTAAATCAGAGCTTATAGAATATATGGCAGATCATTATGTGTCTGACCGTACATACAGAGATAACCATACAAGTCTGGAAAATCGTATGGATAGTATTGATAAAAATGTTAACGATGTAAAAACACTTTTGATTAGTATTGTCCAGTGGCACGGGAGTACAAATAATTAAGATTTGCGGAGAATGTTATGAATGATTTATTTAAAACCGCCCTTCAATTTGTTCTCAAATGGGAGGGCGGTTATGTTAATAACAACAACGACAAAGGCGGAGCAACAAACTATGGAATTACTCAAAACACATATAACAACTGGCTCTCAGCGCAGGGATTGCCATACAAAGATGTGCAATATATTACAAAAGAAGAAGTTGAAAAAATATACTACAAAAATTACTGGCTCAAAGCGGACTGTGACAAAATGTCCGCAAAATTTGCGCTACTGGCTTTTGACACAGCTGTCAACATGGGTGTAAGCCGTGTTAAACAGTTTATGAAAGCAGCACAGTGGAAATTTCCTGAAAAGTTTATAAGAGCAAGAGAAGAAAAATACAGGGAATTTGCTCAATATGGAAATCAAAAAATTTTTCTTCAAGGCTGGCTTAACCGCCTGCAAGATTTAAAAAATGAAATAAATAAACTCGGATAAAGTATATATCAATTTTTTAGCCCCGTTTTTTCTTTTAGTTCAACGGGGCTTTTTTTTGCCTTAATTTATCCTAATTCCTGAATACAGTATTCACCAGTTGTTTCTTTACATGGCGGCTCAAAACCTGCCATTGTATTTAAAAGATGGGTAAGTAGTATGCTTACATATTTTGGGGGAAGATCTGACAGATCTATAACAAATTCATTGATTCCAATTTTTTCGAGTTTGGGTACATATTCATATAAATGCAATATGTAATCTTTGAACATATGCATTCTGCAAAAACCATCTACAACAAATGGAAGGACTTTTTTTAATGACGGATCTTTTAATGCATAGTTCCCATTATGACACGGTGCTT
Organism: Candidatus Gastranaerophilales bacterium; assembly: GCA_944325565.1. GTDB lineage: Bacteria > Cyanobacteriota > Vampirovibrionia > Gastranaerophilales > Gastranaerophilaceae > Limenecus. Next base: position 8,858 of record CALVAT010000059.1, on the reverse strand, counting down.
TGCAGGAAAGTCTTGACACTATTGCTGTATCATTATTCAACGGACAAAGACCCAGGGAAGGAACCCTTACATTGCCGGCTATTGTAAGTTTTTTGTTGGGTATAATATTTTTTACTTTTTTTATGCAGTTTTTTATATTTGTAATTTGTTCAAATGAACTAAAATCAACGGTATCTATTGGATGAAGGTTATTAAGACATTTAATGGACATGCTGTTTAACAGGTTAATACCCTGACCGATTTCGACAGGAATACGGTGCAGTTCATCATCGTTTATAAAAGTCCATAGATATCCTATGTTATTAATTATTATTGAAGATGGAATTGGTTCTGTTAAGCATAAATTTTTTACGTATTCATATACTCTGTCAAAATCTCTTTCGATTAGTATTCTCGGGGTGCTTAGCTGTAATTTTATTCCATAATTAAAACAAAATTTCTTAACTTTGGTAATTATTTGGTGAAAACTGCTTTTAGCAAGGTCGCAGGTGCTTAAAATTTCTCCGTATTCTATAGAGTATACCGGATTAAAGCCAATTTTTGTTATGAATTTTTTTAAATCTTCAAGTTGAGCAATAGAACTTAGTCTTAAATTTATTCTCGGAAATATTAATTGTGAATAGTCATAACCTTTTTTTAGCCGCGGGCGTTTGTTCTCCCATTCAAAACGCTGAATATTTCGTGAAAATTTAAAATTTGAACCCTCGGCACAAATCATTTCTCCTGAAAAGTGGTTTGTTTGATAAATACTTTTTCTTACATGCTTAAAAGGAAGATTCTGATTTTTGAACATTTTAGGCTTTTCAAGAATTTTTTCGACAAGTTCTATGCCATCCAAAATGTCTTGAGAGCTGGCAAATTTACCCTTTATAATTACAGAGTCAATTGCGTTGAGTTTTTTTATGTCTTCTGCACACCATGGAAGATTATCGGAGTCTATTGCTAAAGAAATATTTTTATATTGCTTTATTTTGGCAATATTTTTCATATAAATTTCTTCAGTAATAATAACCTGATCCGCTTTGTGAAACATGTTGATAAAATCTATACCGGCAAGATTGTGTATATCAAAATAAGAGTCTGCTATAACTTTGTATGGCAGATTTTGAGTCTTAATTGCTTCAAGTATTGCATAGCTGTTAATGAATATACCATCAATCTTAGTATGTTTTAAAAAAGTAATGAACTTTTTTATTTCTATCAGATCTTCTTCCGTTATATTGTGTTTGAAATTAACATAAATTTTGCAATTGTTGTCATGGGCTTGTTCTATGAATTTATTAATATATTCAAAATTATTATTTAAGAATTTATGATGATAAACATAAAAACTCCGGCATTTTACATGCTCGATAAAATCTTTTATATCTTCCGGTTTTTTTACTGGGGCTGTAACAATAATCTCGCTCATTGTCTTATTATATATGTTTTAGTTTTATAAAACTTGTATTGTTAACTAATATGAAGATTAATGGTTTTTATAAATTTGAGGATTGTACTAATTATAATCCTGTATATCTGGAAAATTCGATGAGAGTTTGTAATAAATAGCTGTAATGATTATTGATGAGGGGTTTTTAGTGAAAAAATATTGAAAAGTTTTTATTATATAAGTACACTATATGGAGAATATTCTAATAAAAATTTGCCTAATTTTTATTACTGTAATAAAATTATATTAAAATAGGCTGTTCGTATGTTATCAATAACATACTTAAGCAATAAAATTAGAATTAAGGTTACGAAGAAGAAGTATAAAAAAGAGAGTGTAAATGTTTGGAGAATTAGACGACTCAAATATATATGAAAGTTTTGATGCATTTTCTGAAAATAATGATAGAAATAATGCAAATCAAGAATTTTCATTTGGCGATGCTGGTGATGTACCGGCGGATGGCAGCACTGACGATTTTTTGGATATGAGTTCCTATAATGATCCGTCAGTTTCCCAAGGTCATGGAATACCTGTTGACAATGGTATGCCGGATATGGATGTTTTTGATGAAGCTGCTATTGGCGGTGCTGTAAATATGAATAATGGAAACGGACAGCCGCAATATCAACAAACTGCACAAAAAACAGCGGCTCAACCTGCCAAAAAAGGCGGTGGATTAATTTTTGTTATAATTCTAATTCTTATAGCCGCAGCTGCCGGCGGTTTGTTCTATTATAAAAAGTTTATGGAGCCGGCTTCAACGCCTGAGCAGGCTAGCGGTGATTATTTCTATGATCAGGCTCAACAAGCAGGAGGTACGCCTGCTCCTGATGCTGCCGCAACAAATGAGAATACGGCTACGGTTGATGTAAATCTGGAAAATCCGGCTGCAGATAACGCTGAACAGGCCGAGACTGCTGATGCTCAAAAAGCAGCTCAAACTGAAGAAGAAAAATTAAAAGCAGCAGAAGAAAAACTTGAAAATGATAAAACCTTATCTAATCAGGAAAGAGCTGAGCTAAAAAAACAAATTGATGAAGCTAAAAATAATAAACAGTTTGGTTTAGGTGCAAGTACAGGTGCAAAACGTGTTACTATACCGGTAGCAGCGGGCGGAAGGGTTGATCCTTTTGTTCCTTATGCTGAAAAGGTCGCACAGGTTACTGCTCCTAAATTTGATTTGATTGCACCTCCTACTGAAATTCCTGTTGAGGATCCTGCAGTAATGGACGTAGTACAAACCAAAATTTCCGGTATTATGTATGACGGTTCAAGACCTTCTGCTATTGTTAATATTGGCGGTTCTGATTATCTGGTACATAAGGGAGACACTGTTAACGGATATCAGATTCTTGATATAACGAAAACTTCTGTGACTATTAAATATAATGCTAATATATATCAGGCTACTGTTGGAGAGTCAGTTGGTGGCAATGTTGAATTGAACCCTGTATCTAATCTTTCCAGCAAATTTGGCGGGGCATATAATAAAGAAGCCAAAAACGCTATAAATTTTAACTAAATACAAATAATTAATAGGAGTCATCAATAAATGTTTATTGACAGAAAACAAAAAAGGACAAAAAGCTATTTGGCAGTCGCAGGTGCATGTACGCTTGCTTTGGCTGTAACATTAGGTTATTGTGCATCTGCAAGTGCAGCAATGCAGGCCTCTGTATCAAGACCTGCTTTAAGAACAGAGTATAAAAACTCTGGTAACATACCTTTAGATGGTGCGGTTGAACTTACAAACGGCAACCAGAAAATTAATGTATCCTTAAGAGAGTCGGATATAAAACAGACTTTGAGAATGATTGCAGATAAAGCTGGATTAAATATTATTTTTCATAGCTCTGTAACTGGTAATGTTACATTAGATCTTGTAAATGTGACTTTAAATGATGCATTTAAAATGATTTTACAAGCAAATGATTTAACATATTTTATGGAAAAAGGCACTCTTGTTGTTATGTCAAGACAAGCAAGTATGTCTTCTGATATCACAAAACAAAATATGATGACAATTCCGGTTAAATATGCAGATGCTTCGAAAATTGCTGCATTCTTAAATAGCAATATATTCACAAGAAACAGACCTGGTTTGTCAAACGGTCAAATTGTTGTAACAAATCCGCAAACAAATGAGTTAATTGTTTTTGGTACTGTAAATGACTACAGAATGGCTCAAAAGATTGCAGCCAAATTCGATGTACCACCAAGAATGGTTTCATTCCGTGTTAACCATACAACACCGAAAGAAATGGCTGAACTTGTATGTTCTTCACTGTTTTCAACAAGCCCGTCATCATCAAAAGTTAAAGATGACGGTGGTTACGGTGGGTTTATGACAGGCGGTGCTGCTGAATTAGGCGGCGGAAGTGATAGTAGCAGCGGTGGTGGCGGACTCACCCGCGGTACAACTCTTTCTGACAGTATTTCTTTAGGTGAAGGTGTTGTGGCTTGTTCCGTAAAAAGTGATGTTACAGCAAGCGGATTGGTTTCTTTAGAGGGAAATTCATTATCTATCACATATTTTCCGCAAAAAGGTACAATCAGTATAACAGGCGGTTCTGAAGCACAGGCTCAGATGGTTCGTGAATTTATTCAAGCTAACGATAAAAAACAGCCCCAAGCCTATGTTGAAGTCCAAATTGTAGAACTATCAGAATCAGGTTCAAAAGATTTTCAAAATAGTTGGACGCTTTTGACTCCGTTCTTCTCAACTACATTTGATGGAGAAAAGGGTTTGACTCCATATAACAACGGTCAAAGTTCATCTGCAATTTACTTTGCGGGTCGTCCTTTCCCATTATTGTCTGAGCAAAATATGGTTACTGACCAAGATGGCAGAAAGGAATATCAAAATTTCGTTACTGACTATTTTAGATATCACGGTAAAAAGACAGTTGCATGGACAATTAATTACCTAATTAAAAATGGCAAAGGCAGAATGCTTGCTAACCCGAAAGTTATGGTTACAAACGGTAAAAAATCTGTAATTGACCTTACATCTGACTATATTAAATCTACCGATGAAGAAATCATGACAGCAGGTACAACAGGCTCTGCCGGTGTATCAAGAACATACGAAATCGGAGAAGATAACGGTATTTCTGTTGAACTGGTTCCGTTTATCAGTCCTGACGGTTATGTTACTTTGAACCTTATGCCTAAATATTCGACTATCAAAGAGCAGATTATGTCACCAAGCCAATATGGTTCTACTCAATATATTGCAGCAACCTTATTGCAGAGAAGAAATCTCGAATTATCGAATATAAGAATCAAAGATGGTGAAACTCTTGTAATCGGTGGTTTAATACAGGAAGAAGAAACTAAAGATATTTCTAAACTGCCGTTACTCGGTGATTTACCGGTTATTGGTTCAATCTTCAGAAGTACAACTACTTCTAACACTAAAAGTGAGCTGGTTATCATGATAACTCCTCACATTATCAAAGATACAGAAGACGTTGCTTCTGCAGGTGAAAACTTATAATTATTTTGGGAGTATTATCCTGCCTGTTTATTCAGGCAGGATAATATAAAATAAAACTCGTTTTTAATGGATACGAATTGCGGCTGAAATGAATACAGATACTATCAATAAAATTAAATCTAATATTAATCCTAAATTTTCAGAGCTTTTTACAAAGGAAGACCTGCTTGAATTTAATTTTGTTCCAATTAATAAACAATCGGGTTTTTTATTTGTTGTAATAAAAGAAGGTTCTGATAAATCTGCTATTGCTCAGGCCATAGCCGCAAAGGAATCAAGTACTGTAAAATTTATTTCTTTTGATGCGGATAGTTTTGCAGATTTTTTAGACTATTATATTAGCGAATATTATATTAAAAATTCACAAGAGCCACTTGATTCTCTAGTAGAAGAGGAAGTCCCGGTATCTGAATCTAAATCTGAGACCAAAAGAGTTTTACTTCCAGGCGAAAGTGCTGGTGACTTTGTCCCTGTTTCTGATGTTAAGGATATTTCGCTGTCTGAGCAAAAAGATGAGCAGCAGGAACAAAATAATGATAATAAGCCAGCTGAAAAAGCTAATGATACACAAACAAAAGCGTCTGCGTCTCATACTAATTATGTTGAAGATGCTCCTAAAAAAAGAATTGGTGAGATCTTAATTGAACAGGGCATTTTAACAAATGAACAGTTGGTTGAAGCTCTTACGGCTTCTAAAAAGACGGCTACTCCTATAGGTTCAACTCTCGTTTCTATGGGCTTTATTACTGTTGACCAATTAAAAGATGCATTGGCTGCGCAGCAGGGGTTTGTACCTGTTACATCCCAACAACTTAATGTTTTAGAGTCTACTATCAGGCTTATTCCTGAAGATTTTATTAAAGAGAATTTACTTTTGCCATTGGCTACTGATGGTAAGATTTTAGATGTCGGGATGGTAAATCCTAACAATAAAAAAGCTTTAACAGAAATAGTTTATCTTACTGGTATGCGTCCGCGACCATATTTGATGAGCTATTTGGAATTTAAATCTTGTATGACTAAATATTTTGGTCGTGCAAGAAAAGAAACCAAAGAGATAATGCGTAAAATTGAAGAGGAAACGCTTGAGTTTGAGGTTGAAGAATCTCTTTGGGAACAGGTTGAAAGAGAACTTGAGGATACATCTGGTTCTGTTGCTAACTTTGCAACAAAAATTATTACAGATGGTATTGATATGAAAGCGTCAGATATTCATATTGAGCCAAGACTTGACTGTTATACGGTTAGATATCGTATTGACGGTATTTTAAGACGTGTATTGGACTTGCCTAGTAAGGTTGAAACTTCCTTGATTGCTCGTTTTAAGGTTCTTGCAAGAATGAATATTGCTGAACACAGAAGAATGCAAGACGGTACCTTTACTGTAAAATACAAAGGTGTGTCTTATGACTTCCGTATTAACACATTGCCTGTATCGGGTCGAGAAAAGATGGTTATCCGTATCTTGGCTCCGGCTGCAAGTATTAAAACAGAAGATAGAATTATTAAACTTGCGGGGGCAACAGAAGAGGATTTAGCCAGAATAAACAAGATGGTTGCTGCTCCAAACGGTATCATCTTGGCTGTGGGACCTACAGGTTCCGGTAAAACAACAACTCTTTATTCAATCTTGAAGAGTTTGAATAATGAGGGTGTTAATATTACGACACTTGAAGACCCTATTGAAATTAAGATTGATGGTTTGAACCAATCTCAGGTTAACCCGAAGGCTGGTATTACATTTGCCTCCTGTATGAGAGCTATATTAAGACAGGACCCTGATATCATACTTATCGGTGAGATTCGTGACTTTGAAACTCTTGAAACTGCTATTGCGGCAGCATTGACAGGTCACCTTGTGTTAAGTACACTTCACACGAACTCGGCTGCTGCTACTATTACACGTTTGATTCAGATGGGTGCTGCTGATTATCTTATATCTTCTACATTAACTGGTATTGTTGCTCAACGTCTTGTAAGAAGACTTTGTCCTAAATGTAAAGAAGCTTATCATGCTTCTATTGAGGAGGCTAGACTTGTTGTTGCAACTCCGGAAGAACAAGAAGAGTTTATGAAACGAACCATATATAGACCCAAAGGATGCTTTGACTGCAATAACGAAGGGTATAAGGGGCGTATTGGCTGTTATGAGGCTATGTTAATTAACAAAGAAATTAAAAAGATGATTGCTCATTCTGCACATGACGTAGAAATTGAAGAAGCTGCAGTGGGTATGGGTATGAAGACCCTGCAAACATCTTGTCTCGGACACATTTTAAGAGGCGAAACAACAATTAGCGAGTATTTACGTGTACTCGGTCCAATTAGTGAATAAACACAGGTAATATTATGACAATATTTAACTATATAGCATTAAGAAACGGATCAGAAATCGTAAACGGTAAAATAGAGGCCGAGGACGTAAAGGCTGCACGTGAAGCGATTAGACAGTTAGGGCTTGTTCCTACAAAAGTTTTTGATGAAAACAAAAAGGTTTCAGCCCCGAAGGTAAGGTTGAGTCCGTTGTCGTTGCAAGAGTTGATTGACTTTACGGGAACATTTAGAACATTGATTCAGACCGGTGTACCGATTATCGAGGGGTTAGTGTTTCTTGAAAAGGATGCTGTATCTTCTCGTATTAGATTACTTGCAAGAGAAATTAGAAAACAGGTTATTGCGGGTGCTACATTTGCTGATACTGTTGCTAAATATCAGGAAATTTTCGGCAGTATTTATGTCGGTTTGACAAAAGCAGGTGAAGATTCCGGTGAAATGGAAAAAACTCTCGATCGTTTGGCTGAACTTCTTAAGAAACAGGCTAATATCAGAGGACGTGTAATTGGTACTTTGATTTATCCTTGTTTCGTAATTGTTTTGGCGATAATCGTAGTCGTTGTAATGTTGATGTTTGTATTCCCTGCATTTAAAGAAATGTTTGACCAATCTGGTGCAAAACTACCTATTTTTACTCAGATTTGTATTGATTTGGGTGAATTTTTGAAAGAATACTGGTATTTAACATTGATGGCTCCTTTTGCTATCGGCGGTTTGATATACGTTGCGTTTAAAAACCCGACATCAAGAAGAATTTTGGATGATTTCTTCTTAAAGGTTCCATTAATAGGTGATATGTTAAAATACGCAAACTTTTCAAACTTTATTACTGTTATGTTTGTTGCTTATGAAGCCGGTATTCCTATTGTTGACTGTTTGCATTTGGGCAATTTAACACTGGATAACAGGACAATTAAAAATAAAATTACTGAATCAATCACTAAAGTTCAACAGGGTGTTCACCTTTCAACTGCCTTGAGAGCTGCTAACATCATGCCTTCAATGGTTTTATTTATGATTGCAACAGGTGAACAAACAGGTAAATTAGGGGAATTGCTTGATCAAAGTGTTAAATTCCTCGATAAAAAATTGGATGATATTATTGATGCATTAACAAAAATGATTGAACCGTTAATGCTTATTGTAATCGGTAGTATAGTAATGTTCCTTGCTTTGGCATTATATCTGCCGTTGTTCCAATCTTATCAGTTATCGTAAAGAGAATATATAGAGCTAATTACAAGGAGAAAAAATGCCAGAAGAATATGAACCATTTGAGATTGAAGAGTTGGGAAACGACGATTTTACAAACGGAGTGTGGTCTGAACGTGTTCTTGTAATTACTCAGGATTACGAAATAAAAGGCTACGTATTTATGCCTAAAATAGGTAAAAGAAGCCGTGTGCTCTCAGATATCTTAAACGGTAAAAAACGTTTTGTTGCAATAAAGGACTGTGAAGTTTCCTACAGACAACTGCCAAATAGAAGAACAGAGTTCCATGATTTTGTTCAATTAAATATTAATTCTATTATTATTCTTCGTCCAACAGGCTCTGAAGAATAGGCTGGGGTGCTTTGATACTAAAGGAT
>CALVAT010000058.1 GCA_944325565.1 Candidatus Gastranaerophilales bacterium | reverse complement strand
GTCAGCAGTGCAAATTTTGGTATACCTTGCATTTTGCTGCATTGTTCCAGTGTAAAATAGTTTAAGTTTGGTAAAGAATTCGATAAATAAAGAAATATCGGCTATGATTTAATTGGGAAAGAATGTACTTAAACGAAAAATGAACCTAGGAGCATTAGCAAGTTTTTTAAAGAATAACGATATTATCATGGCAATAGGTATTGTCGTAATTGTTGCTATGATGATTATTCCGCTTCCACCGATGCTTCTGGATATTCTTTTGACTTTGAATATATCTCTTTCCGTAATAATTTTGCTCGTGTGCCTTTTTATAAAAGAGCCTCTGGAGTATTCTTCTTTCCCGATAATACTTCTTGTTGCCACGATTTTTCGTTTGGGCTTAAACGTAAGTTCCACAAGGCTTATTCTTTTGCATGGCGCTGCGGGTGAGGTTATTAACTCTTTCGGGCAATTTGTTGTGGGCGGCAACTATATTGTCGGTTTTATCATTTTTATCCTGCTTGTTGTTATCAACTTTATGGTAATCACAGGCGGTGCCACAAGGGTTGCTGAAGTATCCGCAAGGTTCACGTTAGACAGTATGCCGGGTAAGCAGCTTTCTATCGATGCTGACTTGAACTCGGGGTTGATTAACGAGGATCAGGCAAAACAAAGACGACGCAAACTGGAAAGAGAAGCTGATTTCTACGGTACGATGGACGGTGCTTCGAAGTTTGTAAAAGGTGATGCAACAGCCGGTATCATTATTACTGTCGTAAACATTTTTGCGGGTATCATCATCGGTCTGTGGCAGATGAAAATGGATATCATGACCGCTCTGAACACTTTTACGATTTTGACGGTCGGTGATGGTCTTGTTTCTCAATTGCCTGCTTTGCTGATATCTTTCTCAACCGGTTTGATTGTATCGCGTGCAAGCGGTCAGGATGATTCTTTGAGTGATGATATTAAGAAAGAAATGTTCTCCAACCCGATTGTGCTTGCGATTGTATCTGTTTTACTGTTTTTGCTCGGTATGGTGCCGGGTATGCCTACATTGCCGTTTATGTTTGTAGCTGTAGGATTGGGCTGGCTTGCGTACAGCAAGAATAAGGCACTGACCGCTAAGAAAGCAGAAGAAGAAAAAGCTAAAGAAGAAGCACAAAAACAGGAGGGCAAGGCCGGAAAAATCAACAAGAAAAAGAAAAAAGCTACAAGAGAAAGCGTTATGGAGCTTTTGAATGTTGAAACAATCGAGATGGAAATAGGTTACAGGCTTGTTCCTTTGCTGGATGTTGAGCAGGGTGGGGATTTGCTTGAACGTATTGCGCAGATAAGACGCCAGACCGCGCTTGATTTGGGTATTGTGCTGCCTTCAATAAGGGTAAGGGATAACTTGCAGCTACCGCCTAACAATTACCAGATTAAACTAAAAGGTGTACCTATTGAATCCGGCGAAGTCTACCCCGACAGAAGTCTTGCAATGAACGCGGGCGGTGCGGGCAACGACCTTGGATTAAACGGCATCAGTGCAATTGAGCCTGCTTTCGGGCTGCCTGCTTTGTGGCTGGATGAAAAAGATAAAGAAATTGCCGAAAATGCGGGTTATACTGTCGTAAGCCCCTCTGCGGTTATTTCAACTCACCTTACGGAAGTTATTAAGAAAAATGCGGCGGAGATAGTTTCTCGCGCGGATATACAGCAGCTTATTGACAATCTAAAAAAAGAGGTTTCCGAAGATTACGTTTCAGATTTAATGAAGGATTTGTCGGTTGCAGAGGTGCAGCAGATAATAGTTAACCTTTTGAAGGAAAGAGTTTCTGTAAGAGATTTGAAAACCATTCTCGAGGTTTTAAGCTTGCAATCACGCGTGAGCAAAAATGCAGATTATCTGACAGAACAGGTAAGACAGGCGCTTTCAAGAAGCATCTGCAAACAGAACCTTGCCGATACCGGCGAACTGCTTGCCGTAACGCTTGCACCCGAGGTTGAAAATACTATTGCACAAGGCGTTGGTCCCGACGGTTCCAGCCTGACGCTTGACCCTGATTTTACAAGAAGAATGCTGGACAATCTCAACTCCGAACTAGAGAGAGCAATTTCTTCTTCCGGCAATCAGCCTGTGCTTTTGTGTTCTTCTCCGATTCGGCTTCCGTTTAGAAGGTTAATAGAAAGGACGTATCCACAAATAGCCGTTATGTCGTATAATGAGATAAGCAATAACGTTAAAGCAAAATCAATCGGCGTAATAAGGGTTGCTTCTGCGCGGGTTTAAAAATTAAATAAGGATAGTACAAGCAATGAAAAAGTTATTAAAGAAACACCAGCAAATATATTTTGTTCCCGAAGATATTCAAGGGGCTTTTGCTGCAGATATTTTGGATTTTTCAGCGGAGAGTATAGAGGTCGGTGTATCTGAAAAAGATATTGAGTATTACAAACAGGGTGAACAAATCGAATCTTTTGCGGTTGTAGAAGAAGGTATGCTCTATTTTAAACCTGTTGTTACAGAGATAGATACTCAAAATAACAGACTTAAAGTACGTTTTGACAAAGACAAATATGATATTTTGCAGCGCCGCGAATATACCAGAGTCGACTTTGAAAAAGAGTTTACTCTGACAAACAATGACAGAGAATGTGTATGCAAATGTATTGATATATGCGCCGGTGGTATGAAGTTTGTTACATCTGAGCTTTTGAATACAGCGCAGGATTACAAAATAGAATTTACTCTGGAATCGACAATACCGATAAGCTGTTATTTTAAACCTATCAGGGTGATGCCGCAAAAGGGAACAAAACAAGAAAATGTTGTATCCGGACGTTTTATTGCACTTAAAAATATTGATAAGATTGCAATCGTTCAATTCTGTTTTAAAAAGAGTATGGAAAGTACAAATAAATAAGGTCTATGGCGATATTTAAAGGTGTAAATTATGCAAAAAGATTCAGCGGAATGTTAGCGAGCCTGACAACCTTTTTGTGTGCGCTTATTATTTTTGTACGGTCTGCTGAAATTAATCTTAACGTACTTTTGTATGCTTTATCGATAATAGTTCCGGCTGCATTAATAACCGGTATTTTGGGATATTATATAGGCAAAATTTTTGATTCAACAAGAAGAGGCAAAAAACTTAAAAAATATATGAAATAAAAATGCGGGTTTTTAAATATGAATAATTCAGTAAAAAAATTCAGAACAAAATTAAGTACTCAGTTTGCGGCATTTACTACAATGCTTATTGCGATTACCGTATTTTGTATAGCGTGGTATGCAATAGCAACCGTTAACAATCTTGCCATGCAAATAACCAGACAATCCAAGGATTTGAATGATTCTATTTCTATTACTTTGTTTCAGACACTGGGCGGTTTGATGGAGCAAAACGACAATTTGCGTAGACTGAAAATTTCTGCTCAGGATATGGTTAACAGCAATGTTGTTGCCATGGTTGTTGTAAAAGATGCTAAAACAAATGCCATAATATATCAAACCCAGCCAAGTGAAAAATTAAAAGAGCTTTTTAAAGAAAACAATATCTCGGACAAATCAATAAAACGTAAGGGCAAAAATGTAGAGGATACTATTTCTAAGCAGTCAATTGCACAGGATGGAAAAATCATAGAGCTCGGGTTTTATAATGAGCCTATAACCAAAATTTATCTGGATATGCTGCGTGATAACATGCTGGCAATGGTATTTATATTTATATTCCTCGGATTTTTCCTTTCCAATTTGATTGCAGGTATATTGATTAAACCTATTAATATTCTTATAAAAAGTTTGGGTGATTTTGCAAAAGGGAACTTTTCTCATCGTATTGAAGAAACAAACTATCTGGAAATAAACAGGCTTATTCGTTCTTATAACGAAATGGCCGAATCTCTGGAAAAACTCTACCAATCTTTGGAACAACAGGTTAAAGACAGAACAAAAGAGTTGGAAGCTGCTTATTCAGAGTTAAAAAGCACACAGGCAATGATGGTTCATTCGGAAAAAATGAAATCGTTAGGCGAGCTTGTTGCCGGTATTACACATGAGATTAACAACCCTGTTAATTTTATTTACGGAAACCTCATTCACCTTAAAAATTATACGGCTGATTTGATGTCGGTTATTGATACTTATACGGAATTTGATTCTGATTTGAGAGAAGAACACAAACAAAAAATCAAAGACCTCAAAGAAGAAATTGATTTGGAATTTTTAAAAGAAGATTTGCCCGAGCTCATCCGCAGCTGTCAGGAGGGTACGGAAAGAACCAAAAATATTATTCTGGACTTAAAGAACTTCTCCCGTCTTGAGGAAGCTGTTATCAATAACGTTGACTTGCCTAAAGAAATCGATACTACTTTGAATATTTTGCATAACAAATTTAAAAACAAAATTACCGTTCACAAAGAATATCAGGAAAACATGCCCCATGTCGAAGCTTACGGCGGCCAGTTGAATCAGGTATTTATGAATATACTTGATAATGCGGCATTTGCCATTCAGGAAAAAGGTGATGTATGGATAAGATTAAAATCAGACGGCAAAAATGCTATAATAGAATTCGAAGATAACGGCTGTGGTATGAGCGAAAACACCCGCAAAAAAGTTTTTGACCCGTTTTTTACAACAAAAGAAGTCGGTCAGGGCACGGGACTCGGTATGGCCATAAGCTATAAAGTTATTAAAAACCACAAGGGTAATATTGCTCTTGAATCAGAAGAAGGTAAAGGTTCAAAATTCACAATTACCCTGCCTTTAAAAATGGAACACAGTGCATAGTAAAATAATTTACAGACGGATAGATAAAAATGGATAAAGAAGATAAATATAGAATATTACTGGTTGACGATGAGGAAGATAACCTTGCATTATTATACAGAACGCTGAGAGGCCCGTATAACCTTGATAAAACGACATCTCCTTTAAAAGCTCTTGAAATGCTTGAAGAAAAGGAGTATGAGCTTGTTATTTCGGATCACAAAATGCCGGAGATGGACGGGGTTGAATTTTTGAAAAGAGTGCAACTAAAGCACCCCGAGGTTATGAGGATACTTTTAACGGCTTATTCTGATGCTAATATTCTTGTTGATGCTATCAACTATGCAAAGATTTACCGTTATATTAAAAAGCCATATAACCCCGAAGAATTGCAGCTTGTTGTTTCTGCTGCGCTGGAATATTATCAGCTTAAATATGATAATGACCAGCTTATTAAGGATTTAAAAGAGTTGTTCTCCGGTACAATTAAAGCTATTATGGAGGCTCTGGACGCTAAAGACTCTTATACCTCGGGCCGAAGCAGAAGAATTACATATTATTCCATACAAATTGCAAAACAGCTCGGGCTTAATACAATAGATATCGGAAAAATTGAGCTTGCCGGCATGCTGCACGATATTGGTATGATTGGTGTTTCTGATGAGATTTTGTATAAGATAGACGCACTTTCTCAGGAAGAATACGACGAAATTAAAAAACATATAACATACAGTGTAAAAATTCTTGAGGATATAAAACAGCTTAAAGATGTTGTTGAAATTATAAAATATCATCACGAAAAATATGACGGCACAGGTTATCCATACGGTATCAGAGGTGAAGAAATACCTATGGGCTCAAGAATCATTGCCGTTGCCGATGCTTTTGACAGTATTATTTCTAACAGGATATACAGAAACAAAGTTGAGCTTAATGAAGCTCTTGGCAAAATTAAAGAGGCCTCTGGGACACAGTTTGACCCTGTTGTTGTTAAGGCATTTGAGGACTGTTTTGATAATATAGTTACTCTCGTAAAAGCTGACACTTCTTTAAATACAAATAACTAACCTTATTATTAACCCTTTTGATAATGTTTTTCTGAAAGCTTCTTTATATTATAGAGTATAAAGGAGTAAAAATGCGTGAAAATCTCTTGAACAGAAAAGATAATAACTTTAGGGCTGCAGAAAAATATGCACTGAAATATTTTAATGACTTGCAAAAACATTTTTCTCTTTCGGATATACAGATGATTGGGATAATAAAAACTGCTTTAAACAGTTTTAAAAAAAGAGAAAACAAAAAAAAGTGGTGGCAATTTTTCTAAAAAAATCATATTATATTAATAGTTTGTTAGTAATATGAAATGAAAAAGATATGTCAGAAGAAAAAAGAACAATAGAAGTTGATACAGAATTTTTGGAAGATTTATATGGTCTTGTAGGGAAAATCCCGCCTGGAGAAAAGAATATCAATCTTGATTTGTTAAAAGATTTGCTGCTTGATGTTAAACGTAAAATGGAACAGACTAAATCCGGTGATAAGAGTGTGCACGATTCAACAAAAGCTAAAAAAACCGAGGCATATTCACAAGAAGATTCTGAAGAATATAAAGATGCAGTATTAATAGTGGATGATCTTGGTGTAATTACTTATCAACTCGGGGTAATGTTTAGAAACCTCGGATATGATGTCGTTATTGCAAAAGAAATATATGACGCAATTAACAAATTCAAAAAAAGAGAATACAAAATGGTTGTTATGGATTTGTTCATACCAACAGATAGAGAAGGTTTCCTTTTGTTGGATGAGCTTGTTAAAATGTCTAAAATGGCAGATAGTTCGACAATCATCGGTGTAATGACGGCATCGTCTAAAAAGGAACACAGACAGATGTGTTTGAAAAAAGGTGCTGATTTTTATATTGAAAAAGTAGATGACTGGCAAAATGAGCTGGTTGAATACTGCGAAAAAGGCTAATAAAAACCCTGTCTTTATTTACAGACAGGGTTTTTTATTTATGTTCGGCGTGTGCGTGAAAAAATAATACTCCTAATAAAAACTAAACACTAATCGATGACTATATTATATTTTCTTTAATTGCTTTGACTGCAGCCTGTACACGGTCATCCACACAGAGCTTTTGTAAAATGCTGCATACATGGGCTTTTGCCGTATGGACGGATACAATCAATTCTTTTGCTATTTCAGTATTGCTTTTACCTTTTACAAGAAGTCTTAATACTTCAAACTCTCTTTCTGTGAGTTGTGCTCTTGCGTCTGAAATATCTGAGCTGTGCTGCAGGACTGTGCTTTCCGGTTTTGGGAAAAGATTGAGCGCGGCTTGTGCTACAGCTGAATCAAGCCAGCAAGCGCCTTTGGCTACATTTCTTATTACAGATGAGAGTGTTTTGGGGTCTATATCTTTCAGACAATAAGCTGATGCCCCTGAACCCAACGCGGCGAGAACTTCTTCTTCTCTGTCATGAGATGTTAATATTATAACTTTTGATTCCGGTGCAAGCTCTTTTACTTTTTGTGTCGCTTCAATACCGTTCATCTCCGGCAGACCTAAATCCATTAATACAACCTGCGGTTTAAGTTTTTGGATAATTTCTAGTCCTTTAATAGCGTCTTCTGCTTCGCCTACTACTTTGATATTTTCAAATTCGTTAATGGTTGAGCGCAGTCCTACTCTTGTTAATTTGTAATCTTCAACAATAACTACGTTGATTAAGCCGGTATCCTGTTCGTAAGTTGTCGTTAACATGTCAGACCTTTTCCTTTCTTGAATGTCAAATTTAAATTGTATTAGTGGGGAGTAATAAAATTTAAGCTCATGACATTATTAACGATTAAAAATTTAATAGATATTAACCAACTCGGCGATATTTTGAAAAAGATTACTTGAATTTAGTATTTGACCAATCATATAAAAAGAACCCGAAATTATAATCAGCGACTGTTTGTTCTCGGTTATGAGGTATTCCAGTTCTCTCATATTTATTGGCAGCCCTGAGGGGGCATGTTCCTTTAGTGTTTTAAATGGAACACTGTTTGGGTATTCAAAGTTGTAAAAATAAATTTCATCTTCATCCCTGAACAAAGTTGACATAACTTTTTTGTAATCTTTTGTTTGCAAAGAGCCGTATATCCAGACCCTTTTTGTTTCAGGAAAATAGTAGTCAAGACTCTGCCTTAAAACTCTTGCACCGTCAGGATTGTGGGTACCGTCTATAAGCAGGTTGAATTTTGGAATGTATTGCATACGGCAGGGCCAGCTTACTTCTTTAAGCGCTTTTTTTATTGCTGTTTGCGAAATTTCATATCCTTTTTGATTTAAATAATTTATTGCTTCAAAAACAAGCTCCAGATTCTCTTTTTGCCACAATCCGAGCAGATTGAATTCGTATTTTGTATTGTTGTACAGGGCATAATTTTTTTTATTTTCAAAAGAAAGTTCAACGCTTTTTGCCGGAGTCAGGACACTGCTGTTTTTTTCTTGTGCAATGTTTTTTACTGTTTCAAACCCCTTATTTTGGCTGTTTATTAAAACAGGATAACCGCTTTTTATAATGCCTGCTTTTTCGTAAGCAATTTTTTCGATTGTATCTCCCAGTCTGTCGACGTGGTCAAGACTTATTGATGTGATTATTGATAAAATGTTTTTGCTTATTGCCGAGGTTGCGTCCAATCTTCCGCCAAGACCTGTTTCTATTACACAGATGTCTGTTTCTTTGTCGGCAAAATACTTGTAAGCTGCGGCGCTCAATAGCTCGAACTCCGTGAGGTAAATTCCGTTTATTTTTGCAAGTATAGCAATTTCTGTTATCAAATCGGCAAAATCGTTTTTGGAAATATTTTTCTGATTTATTTTTATTCTTTCTGTGTATTCAAGTATGTGCGGACTTGTGTAAAGTCCTGTTTTATAACCGGCACAGGTTAGTATTTTAGAAAGTATTGCACAGGTAGAGCCTTTTCCGTTTGTGCCGGCAACATGAATAATGTTAAGTTTTTCCTGCGGGTTGCCTAAAAGTTCCAGCACTTTTAATATACGCTCAAGTCCAAGACAGATGTGGAATTTTTCCTGTGATGTAATTAAATTTATTGCTTTTTCGTAGTTTGCATTTTCCATACTTCACATTTTACGATATAATCGACAATATGGAAACGATGGATAAATTAAGTTTTTATAATGCACTGTTTGCTGCAAAAGCTGTTAATTTCGGGCTTCACTTAATGCAAAGCTCCGGTACCTCATTGCCGGGCGGAATTGCTTTAAAACTGTCAAAAAACTTTTTATCTTTTTTGTCAAAATACTGTGAAAAAAGTATCATAACAGTCACTGGAACTAACGGAAAAACTACTACATCGGGGTTGTTTGCACATATTTTAAAAACTGCAAAAAATACTGTATTGCACAATGAAAAAGGAGCTAATATGCTCTCCGGTGTTGCAAGTTCTCTGGCTGTGAATTACAAACCTTTTTCAAGATTCGATTATGCTGTTTTAGAGTCGGATGAAGCTTATCTGACAAAATTGTATGATTATATAAACGCTGATTATCTTCTCGTGACCAATCTTTTTCGCGACCAATTGGACAGATACGGCGAACTGGATACTACCGCAAAAAAAATACAACAGGCCATAGACAAAAATCCGGAACTTAAAATTTTTATTAATGCGGATGACCCTATGTTATATGACCTTGGCAGCGGTAATAAAAGGATTTTTTACGGATTTGAAAAGATAACTTACAAATCTGCAGTGGTTGATTCTCAGGCTCCGGCAGAGGCCGTTAATTGTTCCTGCGGTAGTGATTTAACTTATGAGCAGAGATACTACGCGCATATCGG
Organism: Candidatus Gastranaerophilales bacterium; assembly: GCA_944325565.1. GTDB lineage: Bacteria > Cyanobacteriota > Vampirovibrionia > Gastranaerophilales > Gastranaerophilaceae > Limenecus. Next base: position 2,926 of record CALVAT010000058.1, on the reverse strand, counting down.
CAAATATAAATGCGAAAACTGCGGCAGAGCAAGAGTTGAACCTGATTATAAAGGCTCTGTTGTTATTTATGATGACTTTTCAGAAATTTATATCCAGCGTAAGTGCGAAAATAAATCAAAAGAATTAACTAAAGACTTATATTTTAGAGTGCCGCTTATCGGGCTGTATAATGCTTACAATGCGCTGGCTGCAATCAGTGCTGCTCTTGAATTGGGAATTTCGCCGTACATAATTCAGCAGGGATTGCATTCATATAAGTCGGTTTTTGGCAGGGCTGAAAAATTTGAATACAATGGCAGAAATGTACTTGTACAGTTGATAAAAAATCCAACAGGCGCCTCTGAAGTTTTGCGCACTATAAATAAAAATACCTGTGCAAGACTTTTGATTATTATTAATGACAATTATGCTGACGGACGTGATGTTTCATGGCTCTGGGATGCAGACTTTGAGCTTTTAAAAGATTATCCAAATACAATAACAATAAGCGGTATAAGAGCATACGATATGGCCGCAAGAATGAAATATGCAGGTTTTAACCCTGAAAAAATTGAAGTTATTGAAGATATTAAAGAGGCTGTTTTTTCTTCTGTAGACAGCATAAACGAAGGTGAACAGCTTTTGATTATGCCTACTTATACAGCACTTTTGGAAATGCAGAAATTTTTTAAGTCAAAGAATTAATCAAACCTATTGTTAAGTTTTGTTAATCTGTAAACTGCTACTATAGAGCTAGTTTCAGAATTTTGTATATATTTTATAGATAAATTTTAGCAATATTTTATTTCAAAAATACTTTATATAAGAGTAAGGATTAAACAATCCGAAACCTAAACCACATAAGAGATTACATAACATATTGGAGGAATAAAATATGGCAAGAGTTTTGATTTCAATGCCCGAAGAATTTTTAAATAAAATTGATGGAGTAGCAGAAACAGAAAATCGTACAAGAAGCGAACTTATCCGTGAAGCACTCAGAACATATATTCACAAACAAAAAGTTAGAGAAAACTCACTGGCAACAAAAAATGCTAATATTTTAGAAGCACTGCTTGACTAAGATTAACAAATGCCATCAAACGGCTATTAGATTTGGGGATTAATTAAAACAACGGCAAAACTGGACTAATCGGGAAAGATAAAAATAGACTAGAGTAATAGAGAAAAGCAAAATTAATAATTAGGCAATACTGGATTTGGGGAAAAATACAAAAACTGACGCATCGAGCGTCAGTTTTTTATTTGTACATTTGATTATTAATGAGCAGTGCTGCTGACAAAAGCGGGTCAACGGCTGTGGAAAACGGCGGTGCGTAGGTCATATCTAGATGCAAAAACTCATCTACGGTTTGTTCTGCCAGAATGGCCGAGGCTACCGTGTTAACTCTTTTGTCCGCATCACCACCGCCAAACGCCTGTGCTCCAAGAATTTTTTTTAGTCTTCTGTCTACAACAAGCTTGAGCGTAATATCTTCGGCATTGGGCATGTAGCCTGCTTTGTCCTTTTTGGTCATGGTTGAAGTTATCACATCAAAACCGAACTTTTTAGCTTCGGTTTCACTCAAGCCTGTTAAAGATATTGAAAGCTTGCCGAATCTTGTTACTGCGGAACCTAAAATTCCGGGGAAGGCATCGTATTTGCCTGATATGTTTATTGCGGCACAGCGTCCCTGTTTGTTTGCGGTAGAACCCAGCGGAATCCAGGTATAGTTTCTTGATACGAGGTGGAAATTTTCCGTACAGTCACCGGCAGCGTATATGTCTTTTTTACAGGTTTGCATGCGGTTGTTGACTCTTATTGCGTTACTTATTCCGAGTTCTATTCCGGCATCTGCGGCAATTTCCGTGTTGGGTCTTATACCTGCTGCGATTATTACCATATCTGTTTCTATTGTTCGGCCGCTTCTGGTGATGACTCTTTCTACGCTGTCATTGCCTTCAAAAGCGGTTATTGCATCAGAGGTTATTATTTCAATAGAGCCGTCACCCATTTGTATTATTTGTTTTGCAATCATGTCGCTGATTTCGGGGTCAAAAATTGATAGGATATGATTTTCTCGTTCAATCATTACCGTATGGATTTTGTTGGCGTGAAATGCTTCTAAAAGCTCAATGCCTATGTATCCGCCGCCGAGAATAACAGCACGTTTTGATTCCAGCATTTTTTTTCGGATATTTATGCCGTCTTGGAGCGTACGTATGGTAAAAATGTTTTTTAAGCCAATATTGGGAATTGACGGGATAATTGGCCTTGCACCGGTTGTGATTGCGAGTTTGTCATATTCGACGGTTTGAATTTCGCCAGTGATTGTGTCTTGAACAATAATTTTGTGTTCTTCGGGAAGAATTTTTGTGCATCTTTTGTTCAGATGAATATGTGCACCCTGCTGCTCAAACTGTTCGGGTCGTCTGACTATCAATTTTTCGGAATCGCTTATAAGCCCTTCTATGTAGTAGGGCAAACCGCATGCCGAATAAGAGATAAGGTTTTCGTCCGTGTATAAATCTATTGTGCAGTCAAAGTCTTTTGTCCTGAGCAATTTTGCTGTTATTTTGGGCCCTGCTGCAACTCCGCCTATAATTACAACTTTTTGTTTCATTGCTACATTGTATAAGGCGTTATCGCAACAAACAATCGGACATGGGGGTTAATGATCTGTTCCCCAAAAAACGTAATCAATCAGTAGGACATTTTTAATAAAAACATTATTATTTATGTATGCAGTATCATTGCCGACCTTTGTGAAGTGAATTACAGAAAGTTGATTAAACAACAATTAGTCTCATCTGTTTGAGCGGCCCGTAATTATTTTCAATATACCGGTTCTGTTATTTACATTTTTTGCGGTAATTTGGGCTGCGAGTTATGAGACTTGGGTTTAATTTACTTTCTGTATGAACGGAGCATCAGGTCGGGGAGTT
>CALVAT010000057.1 GCA_944325565.1 Candidatus Gastranaerophilales bacterium | reverse complement strand
GTTTTGGAAAACGAATGCAAGGAATTAAATGAAATTTTTATAAAAAATCAACTTCAAAAACGACCTTTTGTCGCAATAAAAACAGCGGTAACGCTCGACGCAAAAATAGCAACGAAAACGGGAAATTCAAAATGGATTACCTCGGAAAAATCACGTGCTTATGTTCAAAAATTGAGAAACAAATATGATGCAATCCTCACGGGCTCGGGCACCGTTATTGACGACAATCCGTCTTTAACCTGCCGTATGAAAAACGGTGTGAACCCGCTAAGGGTAATAATCGATTCAAACGCAATAACACCCCCCGATGCAAAAGTGTACAATAACGACGGGACGAAGGTTATTCTTGTTGTGCGTGAAAATATTGAGCGGCAAAAAACAGAAAAATATCCCGAAAATGTTGAGATTTTAAAATGCCCGCTGAATCCGAAATCCGGAAAAACAGACTTAAATATTTTAATGAACAAGCTTTTTGATAAAGGCATAATGAGCATTTTAATTGAAGCGGGCGGAGCTTTAAATGGAGCGTTTTTAAAAGAGGAGCTTGTTGATAAATTGTATCAGTTTGTTGCACCGAAACTTCTCGGCGACAGCTCTGCTAAAAGTTTTGTTGAAGGGTTTGATATTCAAAAAATTGCTCAAGGTCATGTTTTTAATCTCAAAGAGGTAAAACGATTCGGCGAAGATGTGCTTATTGTTTTAAATTATTAATGTTTTATACCTGTTAATATATTCGTGATTTAATAAATATATGAATAATTTAGCCGTTGATTTATTTAAAGATATCCCTTCTTTAGATAACAAATACACAAAACCGGAACAGACCAAAAAAGCAGTGGTAGTGCTCGGAAGTTCAAAAACAACAGAACCGCTTATGGATTATATGGAGCTGTGTTCTCAAACAACAAAGGAACTTGTGCAAAACGGATATAATATTGTAACAGGCTGCGGTACAAAAGGGATTATGGGAGCAGCATATAACGCGGCAAAAGAGGCATCTGTTGTAAATCTAGAAGGAAAACCGCTGCAAAATCTTGCCATAGTTGTAAAACCACTGTGGGGCGATGAAAATCTAAACGATTGTGTAATTATAGGTAAAGCTTCATCAGAATCAGAAAGAATTATAAAATTTACTAAAGTTGCCGACAACTTTGTTATTTTCCCCGGAGGTACAACTACTTTGCAAGAAGCTGCTACAATAATTCGCTACAATGTGCACAGCGAAGAAAATAAATTTAAGCAAATTATACTTGTGGGTAAAGAGTATTTTGCAGGCTTAAAACAGCAATATGTAACAATGGCAAAACTGCAGCTTGTTAAAAAGGCTCCGGAAACAATTTTTAAAATCCTGTCTGAAAAAAATGAAATAGTAAAAGCGATACTTAAAAGATAGAATTATATTTTATTTTCTGCTTGTTCTTGCTTAACAGCTTTTTTCGCCTGTTTCCATAGTTGGTCATATTCTTCAAAAGTGTAATTTTCCATTGGTTTGTCTGGATTTTTGGCCGCAATCTCTTCCATTTTTCTGAAACGAGCCATAAACTTTCTGTTTGCTTTTAAAAGCGCCTGCTCTGCGTCTATTTTATTCCATCTGGCGAGGTTTACCGCTGCAAATAATATGTCGCCAAGTTCCTCTTCTGCGTTTTCTTTGTCGCCTTTTGCAACGGCTTCTTTAAACTCTTGAGTTTCAGATTCAAAACATTCCCACAAGGACTCTTCATTTGGCCATTCAAAACCTTTTTTGACCGCATTTTTACTGATTTTTTGAGCACTCATAAGTGCTGATTGCGCCTTTGAAATCCCGTCCATAGCGGATTTTCTATGTTTTTTTTCTTCGGCTTTTAATTTGTCCCAGTTTGCAAGAATATCGGCTGTTCCGTTGACTTTTGTGTTGCCAAAAACATGTGGATGACGGTGAACAAGTTTGTCTGATATGCCTTTTGCAACATCGTCTATGTCAAAAGCGTTTTCTTCTTTTGCAATTTGAGAGTGCAAAACGACCTGCAGCAAAACATCGCCGAGTTCTTCTTCAAGATGTTTCATATCGTTGTCTTCGATAGCGTCAACAGCCTCGTAGGCTTCTTCTATCATATTCTTTTTTAGAGAATAGTGAGTTTGTTCTCTGTCCCAGGCGCAGCCATTCTCGCCTCTGAGCGTTTCCAGTATTCCTATAAGGCGTTCGAGATTTGGATATTTAGGTTTTTGTGTTGTTTCCATAATTAGCTGCCCGATACTATGATGGTAAAGTCACTGTGTACGCAATACATTCTCACCGGATCGTAAACAAATTGTGATGATTTTACTTCAGGTATTTGTTTTTTGAGCCAGCTTACAAAATCGCTTGTAACAGCTGCATTGTGTCCGATAATTTGTGAGTGCGGAAGATGTGCTCTGCCTATGCAGTTAACTTCGTATCCGGAATTTTCCAGCTGGTCTTTGATTTTCATTGCTTCGGCTTCTTTGTCAAAAGCATACATAATGCCGGCAACAAGTTTTTTGTCAGTGGGTGACGGTTTTGTTCTGTAAACCATTCTGTCTATGACTTCTTGAGTTTTTTCGGGGTCTAAAATCCAGTAGCTGATGTAACCTTTTTTAGACGGAGCACCCGGCAATGTTGCAAATTCCACATCGCTCATATTGATGTTTCTTAAAGCTGCAGCAATATGTGACATTTCATATAAAGAAAGGTTTGTTTTTACATAAGCAGAAGCGATATTTAACACTTCCGGTATTTTAGGAATAACAGAAGGTGACTGGAGTTTTTCCAGTACTGCTTTAACAAACCACTGCTGTCTGGCTGTTCTACCTATATCACCGAGTCCGTCTTTGCGGAATCTGAGATATCCTTCAACCTGTTTTCCGTTAAGTACGTGCAAGCCTTTTGAAAGGTTTATGTGCAAATGGCCGGCATTGTCGTTGTAATACATATCTTTTTCTATGTAAACAGGGACTCCGCCTAAAGCGTCAACGAGTTTTTTAACGCCTTCATTGTTTATTACTACATATTTGTTTACTTTTATACCGAGAGTTTCTTCGACTGTTCTTATTGTTAAATCAATTCCGCCTAAAGCGTGAGCTGCATTGATTTTTTGTACACCGTGGTCACCTGCAAGATAAACTTTACTGTCGCGTGGAATTGATATAGCATTGATAGAATGGCTTGCAGGGTCAAGGTTGACAAGTATCATTGTGTCGGAGCGGGTGCCTTTGAATTTGTCAGAGTTTTCTCCGTTAGAATCCACGCCGACAATAAGTATATTCTGTTTTTGTTGTAAAACAGGAAGTGAAAATCCCTTTTGTTCTTTTGGATTTATGTCTTCTACTGCGCTCATTAACATTTTTGTATATTTGTTATCAACACCTGCATAGCCGATGTATGCAAAAGCGGCAGCGATAACAACAATTATTGTCAACAAAAGCCCTACAATCAAACTGCCGAAACTGTTTTTAGCTTTAGAGGGCTTTTTTTTATGTTTATATAAATACTGGTTATATTGTTCGTTTTTGTCCTTTAATTCTTTCATCTCGACTATATCCTTGTAATAAATTAAAAAAATAGAATAACCAATGATTATTAATAATATACTTCAAAAAAATAAATTTATATATATAAAATTTTATTTAGATAAAGATTTTTTATAATTTTTTGCATATAATTAACTGTATTATGGATAATTACAACGAAGTACGCAAAAAAATTACAGAAGCAAAAAGAATTGTCTTTAAATTCGGAACAAATGTTTTGAGAAACGACTTTAAAGAAATTTCTTTATCAAGAATATATACATTTATTGAAGATACCGCATATCTAAAAAAGATGGGTAAAGAGCCCATAATAGTTACCTCCGGAGCTGTGGGGCTAGGGGCAAAAAGATTGGGAACTGATTCTTCCATAAGTATGTCTGTGAAGCAGGCCTGTGCTGCAGTAGGACAATCAAGGCTTATGTCTATATATGAAGACGGCTTTGACAAATACGGTATTATTACGGCCCAGATTCTTTTAACAGAAGAAGATTTTACGCACAGAAGAAAGTACTTGAGTCTGCACGATACTTTAAATACTTTGATTAATCTGGGGACAATTCCAGTTATAAACCAGAATGATACTGTTTCCACAGAGGAACTGGATTTTTATCAGGATGCATTTGAAATAAGCTTTTCTGACAATGATAAGCTTTCCGCTCTTGTCGCAAGCGAGCTTGACGCAGACTTGCTGGTCGTTTTATCTGATATAGACGGGCTTTTTGATGACAATCCGAAAATCAATCCTGATGCTAAAAAAATAGATGTCGTTGAAAAAATCACTGACGATTTTGAAAACTTTACCAAAAATGCACTCAGTCCTGTGAGCGGGGGTAGAGGCGGTATTAAAACAAAACTCGAAGCAATGAAGGTGGTTACACGCTCCGGCGGTACGGCTGTTATTGCAAACGGCAAAACACCGCATATTGTAAGAAGACTTTTTAATGAAAAAGAACCAGAAAAGCTCGGTACAATATTTTTACCTACGGAAAATCTTGCTAATAAAAAGCGCTGGATAGCTTATGCAACCAATATTCAAGCTCGTTTGACGGTTAATGACGGGGCTAAAAAAGCTCTTACTCAGGAATATAAAAGTCTTTTGCCAATCGGTATTGAAAAAATTGAAGGCGACTGTCAAAAAGGCGATATAGTTAGTATTGTTGACTGCAATGGAAATGAGTTTGCAAGAGGTATGATTAACTATAACTGTTCTGATTGTAAAAAAATTATGGGGCGGCATTCCGATGATATTCTTACAATTTTGGGATACAAAAATTACGATGCCGTTATTACACGTGATAACATTGCATTGCTTTAATTTAGCTTGTTGACTTCTAATTGGTGGTATTTGATTGTTTTAAATTTACTTTTTTGGATTTTTTCTGGCTGGAATTCTTTAAATATATTTAACCATCCGGTTTCATCTCTTAGCAGCCCTTGTCCTTTATTTTCCCAAACTGATTTTACTGCTCTGATGTAAACTTCGGGGTAAGATTTTTCAAATGCTTTTTTTACTTTAGAATAATTTTGATGTGCTGTTATAATTAAAAAATCAAAATTTGTAGATTCGGATTTTAAGAATTCATATAGTTTTTTTATTTTATCTATATATTTTTCAAGATTTTTATAGTCACTGCATAATAAAGTGTACTCAAAAAGTTTTTTATCAGGTGAGCTCATATATCTTTTTGTTTTTTTATATAAATATTTTGTTCTTGAAATAAGTTCTTCAAATTCTTCTTCAAGTTTTTGATTATTGAATGTTCCATCATCATTTAACATCTCGTTATAAAAATGTTTTCCGTGGAAGCAAAGTTTTGTGTCCGGACAAAGCCACATTCCTCCACCATTTTTTATATATTGACGTCCGTTTGAAAAAAGTATTTCAGGGGATTTAAATACTCTTATCTGTTGATCAACATCCATCGCCCATACCCAGTTCCAGAATGTAGAGTCGCTGAATCTGTAATACTCAAGAAATTTTATTGAAAAATCGCAGTTCGAACCAAATGGAATGATATATTTATATTTTTTTACATTTTGCGTATGATGAAAAAATTTTTTTAACTTATATTCCAACTTTTTCTTTTTGCCTGCCTGTTTCGCTTTGGAGCTTAATTTTTTAGAAAAAGTAAATTTTATACCACAAATTTTATATGTAATTTTATGTGCATAAATTGTTTTAGTAAAAAACATAATAATACCTTTTCTTTTATTATATAACAAAGAAAAGAAGAATATTTATATTGATAAAATACTCTGATTGTGAGATACTGCGCTTAGTTTAATAGGTTTTAAAACAGGATGAAAACCATGGTCACAAATTTGGAAAAACTGGCGCAGGAAGCAAAACTTGCATCTTATTCTCTGGCTTCGCTTTCAACACTTGAGAAAAATCAAGCTCTCAAAGCTGTTGCCGATAAATTAGAAGAAAATAAATTATTTATACTTCAGGAAAATGCTAAAGATCTTGAAGAAGCAAAATGTCTTTTAGAATCAGGAGAGATTAATCAAAGCACATTTAACAGGCTAAAACTCGATGATAATAAAATGAGGGATATGATAAAAGGCATCAGAGATGTAAAAAAACTTGATGATCCTGTTAATAAAAAACTCTGGGCTATGGGAATGGATACAGGACTCGATTTGTATCGTGTAAGTTGTCCGATAGGTGTAATAGGCGTTATATTCGAGGCAAGACCTGATGTAATTCCACAGATTTGTGCTCTTTCCATAAAAAGTGCTAATGCTGTTTTATTAAAAGGTGGCAAAGAAGCTCATAACACTAATACAATACTTGTAAAACTTATCAAAGAAGCTCTTGACGACGTTGATTTTCCGCAAGGGGCCATAAACCTTTTGTATTCGCGTGAGGATGTTTCTAAAATGCTTTCGATGGACAAATATATTGATCTTATTATTCCAAGAGGCGGCAATGCTCTTGTTCAATATATAAAGAATAATACTAAAATACCGGTTATGGGACATGCTGATGGTATTTGCCATATTTATATAGATGAAGCAGCTGATGTTAAAAAGGCCACTGATATTTGTATTGATGCTAAGACACAATATCCAAGTGCCTGTAATGCTGTTGAAACAATACTTGTGCACGAAAGTTTGCTTCAAAACTACCTGCCTCAGCTTGTAATAGAACTAGAAAAAGCTCATGTTGAAGTGCGCGGTTGTGAAAGCTGCAGGGAATTTGTTCCTCATTTGAAGCTTGCAACAAAAGAGGATTGGGCAACTGAATACGGGGATAAAATTGTTTCTATAAAAGCGGTAAAAGATATTTTTGATGCGATTGCTCATATAAATATTTACGGTTCCGGACATACTGATTGCATCATTTCTGAAGATAAACAGGCGGTAGAAACATTTATGAATCTGGTTGATTCTGCAGGTGTATTCGCCAATGCTTCGACACGTTTTGCAGACGGCTATAGATACGGCCTCGGAGCAGAAGTCGGGATTTCTACCTCTAAAACTCATGCAAGAGGGCCTGTTGGTTTAGAGGGGCTTGTTATATATAAATACAAACTTTTTGGCTCCGGACAGACGGTTGCTCCGTATGCTGACGGTAAAAAAACTTTTATTCACCAGAGAATTATCTAATGCCAGGGTGTTTCAGTGCATACATTCATATACCGTTTTGTAAAAGCAAATGCAAATACTGTTCGTTTGTGTCATATCCTGATGTATTGCAAACAGTGCAAAACGAATATATTGATGCGCTTTTAAAAGAAATTGATTATTTTTATCAGGGCGAAATATTAAAAACTATTTATCTTGGCGGCGGTACGCCGTCTTTGCTTGATATTTGCGATTTGTCACGTATTTTGAGGCGGTTTAAATTCAATGATGACACTGAAATTACAATAGAAATAAATCCAGAAACTATTGATTACAAAAGGATTTTTGCTCTTAGACAAGCTGGCTTTAACCGTGTATCAATTGGTATTCAGGCTTTTGACGATACTATATTAAAACATATTGGACGTATACATTCGTCAGAGAAAGCTAAACAGGCAATAGAGAACGCGTTGGCTGCAGGCTTTTCCAATGTCAGTGCTGATTTCATATATGGTCTTCCTGAGCAGACATTGGATTCTTTTGTTAAAGATTTGAAAACGGCAGTATCTTTAGGTGTTACTCATATTTCTTTATATGGATTAAAAATAGAAGAAGGCTGTGAGTATTATATTCACAGACCACAAAATATTGCTGATGATGATACTCAGGCTGATATGTATCTTGCTGCAATTGATTTACTTGAAAAATCCGGTTTTGAGCATTATGAAATAAGTAATTTTGCGAAGAAGTCAAAGACTAAAATATACGAATCAAAGCATAATCTCAATTATTGGGACGCTGAGGCTTATTATGGATTTGGCGCAGCTGCACACGGATATTTTAAGGATAAAGCATTAAGATATTCTAATTTTTCGAATCTTGATGAGTATATCCATAATTATAAAAGAAAGGCCTCACAGGTTGTTTTAACAAAACAGCAGCAGCTTGAGGAGAAGATTTTTCTGGGGTTCAGAAAGGGCTGCGGAATTGATGTAGCGGGGATTAATGCTGAGTTTAATATTAATTTTGATGAGTTGTACAGTGATGTTATAAAAAAATATAAGGAAACATCTTACCTGTTGAGTACTGAACACGGGTATAGATTATCAGATGAAGGTTTTTTGCTGTCTAATATGATTCTGGCTGATTTTATGTGTTTTTAAGCCTTTTTATAATGTTGTAGAAGAAATGTTACATCATGTTAATTTTTTTTGAAAAAATCACAAAAATCATTAAAGTTTAACCAAAAACATTCCGATATAAAATGTGTGATGATAAAGAAATGGATGGAAAGAAATGACAGCAACAAACTTTTTTTCAAATCAAGACCCCAATTTACCAAATTTAAAATCGTTAAAGCTTCCTAAAATTAAAAAGGGACTTCCTAAAATTCAAATGACAAAGGATTCCGATTTGTTGTTTGAAATTGACGGCAAAAATATTCTTATGGATGATGTTGCTGAAAAATTCAGCACACTTTATTTTAATTCATAAAAATACGGCTTAGATATTCATCTAAAGCCGCATTTTGTTTATTAAAATTACTATAATAAGATTTAAGAGATTAGGCTGTAACTTTTTTGCTGTCGAGAGTTTTGTTTAAATCTCCTTCTTGCATTATTTTTTGAGTTGATTGGAACTCTTTTAGTGCTTTATCGAGTATTTTTTTGTTTTCTTCTTTTTGTTTTCTTTGAGGGAATAATTTGTCGCCTATTTTATAACCTAGAGTGCTGCTTGCTATAGAACCGGCTACAAAAGTTATACCCTGCAAGATTAATAATGTGGCTTTTGCATATTTATTTTTCATCAGGGATCTGACGTTTTTCATATATTCTGAGTTAAAAGCTGTGCTCATTAATGCTTCACCAATAAACATTGATGTCATACCAAGAGTCTCTCTTTTGAGCGCCTGTGGTTTATCATCAGCAATAGCTACTCTATATCCGGCAGCTCCTATTAAAAGCGGGTTAACATGATTTGCTGCCCAGCTTGCAGCCTTCCCTGCTTTTACAAGTATTTCATATCCGTTTGTTGCACATTTCATAGCATCTAATGCAGCAGTTGCGCCTCGTCCCAGAACATTGTCGAGTTGTGCTGCAGTTTTAGCTGCTTTTGTAAACTGACCTACATCGGCAAAAAATCTGCCTTTGTCATTTGTTGTAGCAACTTTGTCTGCATTTCTGATTCCAAATAATGTTGACCTAACAATAACGTCGTACATGTTTATACCTGTTCACTAATCACTTCCATATATATAAACAATTTTTGTGATAAAAAATTGCCTAATTTTTTATTTTGTTTACATTTGTAATATAATTGTTAGAAAGCTAGTATTTAAAGGCTTCAGGTATTAATGATAAAAAAAATTTTAATAAAATTAATAAATATCTACCAGAAGTTTTCTAAATTGACACCGCCAGTTTGCCGGTTTTATCCGACATGTTCTGAATATATGAAACAGGCTGTTATAAAATACGGTGTATTGAAAGGCGGATATCTAGGAATTAGGCGAGTTTTAAAGTGTCACCCATTCCATCCCGGCGGATATGATCCTCTGCCATGAAATGTATTTTGCGTAATCAAGCAAAAGATGTATTCATTTTGATAAACTTTGATTGTAAAATAAAATAAACAATTTCTCCAATAGTATTATAAAAAGGATAGAAATGAATAAAAACACAATAAAATTGGTTATAGTTATACTTGCTGCAATTGTTGCGGTTATTTTACTGTTTATTGGTTTAAGAAATATAAAAATAGATGATTTTCATCCTGCTTCTGTTATTTTTGTTATTGATTCTTCAGCTTCAAATCAGCAAAAACTCGAAGAACAAAAGGAATTTGTTTCGCAGGCATGCAAAAGGCTTGATCCTGAAGATCACGTAAAAATAATAAGAGTATCAGAGGATGCATATTTGATTTATGAGGGTTCTGCTCTCAGCTCCAGAAATATAAGAAAATCAATGGAAGCTTTTACCCAGTATGATGAAACAGAATGGGGTACAGCATACGGAGTTGGGATGGATAAGGCGATTGCTTTTGCAGAGTCTATGTATAAGGAAGGTTATACTCCTGCAATAGTGGTTGTTGGTGATTTAGAAAATGAAGGTAAAAAAGACAAACAAATAGATTGGGATAATTTGCCTCAACAGGTTAAACAGCTCAAAACAACTGTTCCAAAATTTGCAATGATGTTTGTGTATGCGCACCCGCAAAAATTAGATATGGTAAAAACAAAGCTGAATCCTGTTTTAGGAGAATCTAATCTGGTCATTTCAACTGAGGAAAATTTAGATAAATCACTGAATAGATTTCTTAAAGCAATTGAACGGTAATGAAAGGATATTGATAAATGGCTGTATTAATAGCTACAAGCACTCAAAAAAAGATTTTTAATAAAAATGTTATCACAATCGGCTCAACACCTGATTGTGATTTTATAGTAAATATCGGTTCCGGTCAGCTGGTTCTTCAATATTCTCAAAATCATAATAAATATTTATTACAGAATAAATCAGCCAACCGTAATGTTTTATTGAATGGTGCACCTGTTGGGGCTGTTATTCAGATAGATAATGAACTTAAACTTTCAGTTGCGGGTTCTGCTGAATTTATTGCAATAAAAGTTGTAAGACTTTCACAGGAGAATTCTTTAAATCACCAGAGAGTATCGCAGGATATGGCGGTTAATTCGACAGCAACAGTTTTAAAAAATCTCTCATCAGAAACAAAAGAAATGTCGCCTAAAGAGGCTATTGAGTATCAAAAAACTGTTATCGAAAAATTAAGAGCACCAATTATAAAACAGGTTGGTTTTGCGATAAATGATTTTAAAAATAAGATATCTTTGAATACAAAGGCTTCGATATTTACACATATTGCATTATTTTTTACATCCCTTGTTTTGTCTTTCGGGGTTTCAAACTTTATAACCGGCTTAAAGATTGAGGAAACAAAAAATTTCATTAATTTGCCTACAAATATAAAAATACTTGTTTTATTCACAGTGATTATATACGGGCTGTCTTTGATTTTAAAGCAGGGCGCATATTTGTATTTTAATAATAAAAAACGCCCGACTCAGGATAGCAAAACAGCTGAAATGTTCTTTCTTTTTTCTTCCGGAGTGATATACACAGGTATTTATGTAATCAATTTGATTTATTATCTTAATATAAATCCTGTTTTTTCAATCCTGATGTCCCTGTTTTTTGTTGCTCTTAGCGTTATACTTGCTGTCGCATGCGGTTATTTTAAAAACTCTGGACATGAAATGTCATACGAACTTGACAAATATGAATACCGTGAAGATTTTGAAGATATTATGTCAGAATACAGATTGTGGATAGAAAGATTTATCAATACTCTTAGCGATAACAAAATTAATAATATAAAAGATAGATTGTTTAATCTTAATTTAAAATCTGTATGGGAAATCATTCTCGGAATAATAACAGCACCTTTTTTGGCTTATGGTGTTTCTATTACTCTGGCAATGTGTTTCCCTGATGCTGCTGGCTGGATAAGAATTTCCGGTTTGAGATTCAGTCCAATATTCCTTACACTTGCTACATTTATGATTATATTTGCGTTTTTCTCCTTTGTTAATGCTTTTGTTTGTATAAGAAAACTTCAAGCTTCTACTGTTATCAAAAATGATGGTTTTAGTGATTATAATGCCCATGGTGTGAATATAATGGGGATACAGGGCGCTAAAAAACTGGAAAGTGAAAAGAACCGGTCGCTTATAATCGGATGTGCAATAATTTTTATTGAATTTACAATGAACACATCTTATTTTTGTACAGAAATAGGCGGAGATTTGCAGGGGATATTACTGAGCCTTATTGCTGCATCAGTCCCAACAGCGCTTTTGATGGCAGAAACTTATATGCTGAGCCAGACAAAATTTGATATTTCTGCCGGAAATGACTTACTTGCCAAAAGAGATTAAAAATTTGTTATGGTAAAATATTTATCCGTTTTTTTTATATTGATAATTGTGATAACAGGTTTTGTATTGAGTTTTAATCCTGCTATGCATAAAAGTGTATCAATTGCTGATTCGGATTCAAAAATCGCAATGGAAAATAAAGATTTTATTGTTAATAAAAAGGATAAAATAGAAAATAAGGATAATATAAAATCTTCAGCAGCAGGATTTAAGAATATAGATAATATCAATGCTCAAGAAACAAAATTCAATAATTATGACAACATATCCAATGTAGATGCTAATATTTCCACTTCTGATAATATTTCTGATAATGAAGTTGGATTTAGTAATAATGATAATATTTCACCTTATGTACAACAAATTAAAGAGAGAGAAGGCTGGCAGCCGCCGCCTGTATATGAAGAACCTGTAGAAGAAACACCGAAGCCACAAATTCCAGAACCGCAGCAACCCCGTCCACGTCCGAGAAGACCTGCTCCTGTTGTTGAAAATCCTGCTGCTGTAAC
>CALVAT010000056.1 GCA_944325565.1 Candidatus Gastranaerophilales bacterium | reverse complement strand
GGGAGTGTTCTTTTTATCAAATTTTTTTATTTATTTTTTATTTCAATGGGAACTGTTGCATATCTTATACAGCGGTAGATGGGGTTATCTATCGGCTTTTTATAACTTTGAGATTCTTTTTCTTCCACAAGAAAATCATCTGCGTCACGACCGATTAGAAATTTCATAAAAGACAAACTATACATTAAAGAACACCTACGCTTTCCACTTATATATATAAACACAATTAACGAACAATTTTTGCAAGATTCTTTAAAATGTTTACAAATATTAAAATTATTAAATAATGTTACAAATTTTGTGTCAGAGTATAAAGTTTTTCGCACAATAGCCGATAGAAACCATGTAGAAATCAATAAATCGGATTCGCAAAAATAACAGGGTTTTGCGATTACCTGTGATGATTATAATCTGCGTGAAAAGCATTTTATAAATAGTGTATTAGTTAAGAAGAAAGTCCAGGAAGAACATGATTCTCGAATACTCTGTGAACGAAGCACAAGTTCAGCCGGCATGGCTCAAAACACTCTACGATCTGGTCGAAGAGCTAAACTGCAAGTGCAAAACCTACATTGATGAATCTTACAACAGATCCTACAAACAATTCACAAGAACAAGAACTATTCAGGTCTATGGTTCAGAAACTATGCTGTCCTGGTTGAAACTGAGAATGGAGCGTTACGCACATTTTATTAACGCTTTTAATGATCAGGCTGATATCCAGACAAGCATGAGAGAAGAACACGACGAAGATGAATAACAATTGTCCTTTTCCTTTTTAAAAAAAAAGACAATTTATTCACCTTTTAATTTTCTGTTCATAAGTTTGTCTAACAGTTCTTTTGGTGTAATGTCTGTGTAGACAGCCTCATATATTGCCGAGGATATCGGTACTTCAATATTCAATTTTTTTGCCAGCTCACAAACAGCTTTTGAGGTTTTTACACCTTCTGCTACTGAACCCAGTTCTTTTAAGATGTCGTCAATTTTTTTGCCGTGACCGAGCATCGAGCCTACCGTAAAGTTTCGTGACATAGGGCTTGAACATGTGGCAATCAAATCTCCCATACCGGAAAGTCCGTATAAAGTTGCCGGTTTGGCGCCGAGCGCAACGCTGATTCTCGTTATTTCGGCCATACCGCGTGTGAGTAAAGCACCGCGGCAATTGTCGCCTAGCTTCATTGCGTCAGCAAATCCCGAGGCAATAGCTATAACGTTTTTCAGGCTTCCGCCAAGCTCCAGACCTACTACATCATCATTTGTGTAAAGTCTGAATTTTGACGGCACTGTTAATTTTTCCTGTAAAAATTTAGAGATTTCCGGTTTGTTTTCGCAAGCTACAGATGCTGCTGTCGGACAGCCCATTAAAACTTCTTTAGCTAAAGTCGGGCCGGAAAGTACTGCAATGTTTGTATTTGGCAGTTCTTCTTTCATAACTTCGCTCATACGCATTAATGACGGAAGCTCCAGACCTTTTGATGTATTAACGATTATTTGGTTATCTTTTAAATTTAATTTTGCAAGATTTTTGCACACTTCTCTTATGCCAGAAGTTGCCACAACCATAAGAATAATGTCTGCATCTTTAACCGCTTTTTCAAGGTCTGAGGTTACTTCCACTTTATCTTGCAGCTGAATTTCAAGCGGTTTTGAGGTATGTTTTTTCGTGCGTAATTCTTCAGATATATCAACATGTCTGCCCCAGACACATACTTCGTCAAAGTTATCTGTCAAAAGCCACGCTAAAGTTAATCCCCAGCATCCTGCACCTAAAACCGTAAGTTTCATAATCCATCCTTTTTAGTCTGTTTATTTATTAATTATAGCGTTATTGTCTGTAAAAACAAGTTTGCGGCTAATATTTATTTAAGCAATTCATAAGGTTCTACACCGAGAGCTTTTGCTATGTTATATATCTTTGAAAGAGTGATATCTGTTTTTGATGTTTCTATCATTCCAATAGTTGAAAGAGAAACTTTTGCTTCAAAAGCCAGAGCCTCCTGAGTCATATTTTTTTCTTTTCTGTAAAATTTAATATTTTTTGCAACTTTATTAATAATTATCTTGTTCATTTTTTCATTATCAGCTATACTGATAATATGTCTATCAATACTATTGATAAAATTTTTGTAATAATCTTATAGGAGTTATCATTTCAGGAAAAAATTTTTTCGGTCTTTGATACATTCTTACCTAAATTATATTCATGCTAAAATTTAGTAATAAACAGGTGCTTAAAAAATAAGGAGAAGGTAATGACCATTACAGAATTGAAGTACGATGTAAAAGATATGGCTCTTGCTGAGCAGGGCAAAAATAATATTGAATGGGCAATGAAAGATATGCCTGTTCTTGAAAGAATTAAAGCTAGATTCAGAAAAGAACAGCCTTTTAAAGGTTTAAGACTTACTGCCTGCGTACACGTTACAAAAGAAACAGCAGCTTTGTGTATTGCTATGAAAGAAGGCGGTGCTGATGCTGTTCTTGCTGCTTCTAACCCTCTTTCTACACAGGATGACGTTGCTGCTGCGCTGGTAAAATACTGGGGAATCCCTGTGTTCGGTTATGCTGGTGAAACTCCTGAAACTTATGCAAAACATGTTCAGGAAGTTCTGGACCACAAACCTCATATAGTTATAGATGACGGATGCGACCTTGTTGCAACTATACATTCAAAAAGACAGGACTTGATTCCTAATATCATCGGTACTACTGAAGAAACAACAACAGGTATTATAAGACTTCAGGCAATGGAGGCTGACGGAAGCCTTAAATTTCCGACTGTCGGAGTTAATAACAGTCTTACAAAACACCTTTATGATAACAGATACGGTACAGGCCAGAGTGCTATCGACGGGATAATTCGTGCAACAAATATTTTGCTTGCCGGTAAAACTTTTGTTGTTTGCGGTTACGGCTGGTGCGGCAAAGGTGCTGCTATGAGAGCAAAAGGACTCGGTGCTAACGTTATTGTTACAGAAGTTGACCCGCTCAAAGCTTTAGAAGCGGCAATGGAAGGTTACAGTGTGATGCCTATTGCTGAAGCCGCAAAGGTTGGGGATATTTTCCTTTCTATCACGGGTGATAAAAACGTTGTGGATGTTCATCACATGCTTACAATGAAAGACGGCGTATTTGTTTGCAACGCAGGTCACTTTGATGTTGAGGTAAATGTTAACGGTTTGAAAAAAGAAACAACCGAAATCAGACAAATCAGACCTTCTCTTGAAGAATACAAATTGAAAAATGGAAAATCAATATACGTGCTTGCTGAAGGCAGACTTGTTAACCTTGTTGCAGCAGAAGGCCACCCTGCTTCTGTTATGGATATGAGCTTTGCTAATCAGGCTCTGGGTATTGAGTATATTGTTAAAAATCAGGGTAAACTTGAAAACAAAATGTATACACTTCCTCATGAGGTCGATGTTGAAATTGCTAAAATTAAACTCGATTCCATGGGTATAAAAATTGATACATTGACACCTGAGCAGGAAGCTTATTTGCACAGCTGGAGCACAGGTACTGTGTAAGCATATTTACAGCTTTAGATTCAAACACAAAATAAATAAGACCCGCAAAAAACGGGTCTTATATTTTGTAATCGATTCCATATTTGGCAAATAAATTATTAAAAAAATCTTTGTTTTTTATTATATTTTCTCTTGTTAAAATCATATCCATACCGTAACAGAACGGGTGCTGATTCTGTGGATTTTGGGAGTTTATAAGTACACGTTTTATATATTCTCCGGCCAGATTATTTGTTTCTATACATAGTTCTCTTTGTTTTTCCGGTATGTCTTTGGTTGTTCTTGAGAGTTCTCTTAGATTTTTTGCTTTTTGTACAAGATCTTCAAAGTCGTTGCTTTTGTTTTGGGCCATTGACTCCAAAATCCTGTTTCTGTAAGCAAATGCAGTGTTGCATGGAGCAAATTTGTATTTTGAATGAAAGTATATTGCAGTATTTTTTGAATAAATTTTTATAAACGGGCTGTTGTTTTTGTGCATTTCCATTACGCTGAACAAACGTAGCAATTCACCGAAATTGAACCCCTTTTGTCTGTATTCAGGTTCTACTATTATGTCCAAACCCGTGATGGCTTTGTTGTCTGTATCCATTGAAATTATTTCTTTGCCAAAAACTTTATTCAGTGAGTTTTTTATTTCAATAACCCAGCGGTTAAAGCCTTCTTCGTTTTTTCTGATTGATACAGACAAATTACCGAAAATTTTGTTTTTGAGATTGTATTCTTCAAAAATAACCCTGTTGTCATTTTGAGCAAACTTTTTCCACAGCGGTTTTATTTTTTCCGCCGGTTTTTCCCAGTATAGTGCTTTTTTCAACGGTATAGACGATACATTCATACTCCATAAAAAACCGCTCAAAAAATAAATTGCTATTTTTTAAACTAAAAATGTTTTGTTTAAAACTTTAATAATTCCCACAGCTCAATCCCGAGAGCAGCGGCAAGTTTTTTCATATACAAAAGAGACGGGTTTGCTTTGCCTCTTTCAACTTCACTTAAATAACTTTGATTTACACCTGATTCAGCTGCTAGACTTTCTTGGGATAAATCAAGTTTTACCCTTCTTGAGGCAACTTCACGTCCAAATTTTTTTAAAAATTCTTTTTCGTCCATTTATTCATATTATTAGATTGACATAATTTATTCCAACGTCTATTATGTATTTATGATATGCTATAGCAATTAAATTATAACCAAGGACATAAAATGTACAAATACGAACGGATTAAAAAACTCAAAAATGATTTTCAAAAAGATATAGAAAAATTAGACAGGCTTATAAAATCCTGCAACAGAGAGAAGGATTTTATATACTGTATAGATGTGATAAGAATGTACTTTTACACAAGAGATAAAATCATGGATTTGCAAAAGAAAATCGAAAAAATTTAATCGAAAAAATTTAACGGTTGTGAATATGTATCTATGTTTGTCCGGCATGTTCCTTATAATAAACTTTTTTTATCTTAGAAATGATATTATTATGAAAAAAGTTTTAAAGGATTTTTATATGGAAAATAATTTGTTGGATTTATCATCATTTGAAAAGATTCTTTAGTCAAGTTATGATTAAAATTTTCTGTAAGAACCGAGAATTTTTATGTAATTTGTGTTTAACCTGATTAAATCAAGCACCTTTTGCGAAGGGTCATCAGTTATGTGACCTTCAAAATCTACAAAAAACACATATTCTCCGAGGTTCTTTTTTGAGGGTCTTGAATCAATATAAGAAAGATTTATGTTAAGCGCATCAAAAACATTCAAAACTTTAACAAGCGCACCGGGCTGGTTTTTGGTTGCGAACGCAATGCTGGTTTTGTCGCTGTCTGTTGCCGTAGTCGTGCAGCGCGAAAGCATTATAAAACGTGTTTTGTTATCGGGCTCATCGTTTATGTTTTTTGCCAGTACATTCAGCTTGAAAAGCTCTGCTGTTCTTTTGTTGGCGATTGCTGCGTATGATTCGTCAAGATTTATAAGCTCCTGTGCAGCTCTGCTCGTTGATGCTTTTTCTATCTGTTCAATACCTGAGGAAAAATGTTTGTTTATAAAATTCTGGCATTGCGCAAGCGCCTGCGGATGTGAGATTATTTTTTTTATCTTTTTTATATCTTTTGCTCTGGACACAAGACAGTGATGCACCGGTATGACGGTTTCCGCACAGATTTGGACATTTTTGTCTTTTAAACTCAACAGATTGTCCAGAGTTTCTCTGACCATCCCTTCGATGGAATTTTCTATGGGGATTATACCGGCAGAATGAGGGGTTTTGTCTACATATTCGATAATTTTTTTTACCGTAGCAAAAGGTATCTGCTCAATATTTTTTTGAGCAAGAATGGTTAAAAACTGATTTTTTGCAATCTCACTGTATGTGCCGACAGGACCTAAAAACAAAAGTTCTTTAATTTCTTCATTTATCTCAATCATTTTGCCGTACGCCGTTTATCTGGTAAAATATCATTTATTAAATATTGTACAAAATTGTTTGTAATTTTACAAATAAGAGAGCACATGACACAGGACTTACGGGAAAAGGTATGGATACAAATATTAAATTCGGTACGGACGGGTGGAGAGCTATAGTAGGCAAAGACTTTAACCACGAGAATGTAGAAATTGTTACAAAAGCTATTGCTCAGTATATTCTTGAGCAAGATGGCATAAACAAACCTGTTATTATAGGCTATGACCCTAGAAATATGGCAAAAGAATTTGCACAGTTTAGCGCAGAAGTTTTAGCGAATGCGGGATTTAAAGTAACTATTTCTTCAGAAGTTGTGCCGACTCCTGTTCTTGCTTTTAATGCACGGTATAGAAACGCGGATGCTCTGATGTTTACGGCTTCGCACAATCCGCCAGAGTATCTGGGAATAAAATACATACCTGATTATGCAGGGCCTGCAACAACAAAAATTACAAATGCAATAATGGAAAATATTAAAAATATCGATTCCATTGAGTTTAAATCGCTGCAAAAACCTGAAATTAAATATGAATCTTTTAAGGAACCTTATTTTAAACATATTGAATCAATTATTAATTTTGAAAAAATAAAAGAATATTTTACACGCGAAGATGATGACGGAGAGATTATTTACGATGGTTTGTACAGCGCAAGCATCGGCTATTTTGACGAACTTTTAAAACGTAACGGAATAAGCTGTGAAACCTTGCACATGCACCATGACCCCAATTTCGGCGGCGGAATGCCCGAGCCTAAGGCTAAATATCTGTCTGAATTAATTGATTTAATTGCACGTAGAACCAGTGCAATCGGGCTTAGCAATGATGGTGACGGCGACAGATTCGGGGTAATTAATGAAAAAGCTGAATTTGTTACTCCTAATGAGATTATTGCTCTGCTTTTAGGTCATTTGATTAATAACAAAAATTATACAGGCCGGCTTGTAAAAACAGTTGGTGCGAGCAGCATGCTTAATATAATTGCGGATTATTATAATGTAGAAGTTATAGAAACTCCCGTTGGCTTTAAATGGGTAGGTGCGGCAATGCGTGAGTATGACGTTATAATAGGCGGTGAGGAATCCGGCGGATTGAGCATAAAAGGCCATATCCCAGAAAAAGATGGTATACTCGCTGATTTACTTGTGCTCGAGATGCTGGCTTATGAAAATAAATCGCTGTGGGAACTTCAGGAAAATTTAAGGCAAATTGCGGGCTGTACTTTTATTAACGAACGGGTGGATTTAAAGCTTCTGGACAACACACAGCTTGAAATCTTAATGAAAAAATACTCCGAGCTTGATAGAATTGCGGGATTTGGAATTAAAGAAACTGACGATAAAGACGGCATGAAATATTATCTTGATGATGATAGAACATGGGTGCTTATACGTCCTAGCGGAACTGAACCGTTGTTAAGGATTTATTTTGAGTCCGACTCTAAAGAAAAAATAGAAAAATTAAAGGAATTTTTTAAGTAATGAATAATTTAAAACCATGTTCTTTAATAGATTATAGACATTCAATAGCTACATTTTTTTTAATGTTCAGCGCAATTTTTATAATAAGCGGTACGGCTGCAATATATATAAAAGAGGCTATTTGGGGCTTTGGCATTTTAATTTTTCTTGTTAGTTTAATAGTAGTTTCGACTGTTCGCTCGACAGATAAAACTTTGCCTAGATTTATTGGTGCGGGTGATGATTCATTAAAGATAGTTTACTGGGACAAGAAAGAAAAAATTGTGCCGTTTCAAGATATTACACAATTTATTGTTGACGGCTTTATCGGCAGATCTGTGCAAACAATTATAACTATAAAAACAAAAGATGATGTGATTAAAGTCGAGATAGAAATTTTTGACAGCGCAGTTGATATTATTGCTTGTTTAAAAGACAAAATTGATATTGAGTATAAAAATAAAGCTCTTGAAAACATGTTCAAAAACAATATAATTGAGCCATGGCGGAAAACATTCCGTATTGCATTTGCTTATTTCTGGGTGACGGTGTTCTGGGTGATTGCTATTGCATTGTGTTTTACCATGCCGTCAATGGTTCATTAAATTCAAACCGTTGAATATAGCTTTAACGTTTGCTCTTGAGGTGCTTTCATCTTTGCCGCGGGCGACAATTGTTTTGCCTTCAAAATCTTCAAAATGTATAACAGTCATAGCGGTAGCTCCCGAGCCGAAAATCTCACCGTCAAGGGCATACTGCTCGTAATCAACAAGCTTTTGTGGAAAACCGGCCTGTTTTAAGGCGGATAAACATGCGTCAACAGGGCCGTTACCCTGAGCATTCATATCAAAAAATTCTGTTTTATGGAAAAACTTCAGATTAAATAATTTTTCTGCGATTTTTTCAAATGCTACAAGTCTGAAATCACCTTTGACATTGAATACTTCGTTAAAGTAAATATCAATAATGTTTCTTGTTGGCAGTTCTCCGACTTTTTCGGCTGCTTCTTTTACAATTGGAGTAATTCGTATAGCCTCTTGCATCGTGATAGGATAGCCGGCATCTGAAATAATTTCAAATATAGCTGTTTTGCCTGACTGGCTTGTAAATCCGATTTTTTCGTCATCTTTTCTTCCAATAAGGGTCGGATGAATTGGTCTGTAAGCACCTTTTTCCAT
The DNA here is from genome assembly GCA_944325565.1 of Candidatus Gastranaerophilales bacterium. Taxonomy (GTDB): domain Bacteria; phylum Cyanobacteriota; class Vampirovibrionia; order Gastranaerophilales; family Gastranaerophilaceae; genus Limenecus. The sequence goes on along the minus strand of CALVAT010000056.1, from coordinate 4,082 downwards.
GTCTTTTGTTTTTACGGCGCCGTCCTGATGGATACCGCTTCTGTGAGCAAGCGCTTCCTGACCGATTAGCGGGGCTTTTTCCGCAATCGGAGTTTTGGACATATCTGCAACGGTCAGAGCAAGTTCATAAATTTCACCGAGGTTTAACGGAACATCTACGCCGCTGTTATGCAATGCCACTGCAACTTCATACATATTTGTGTTGCCTGCACGCTCTCCCAGCCCGTTAAGGCAGCATTCCAGCTGTGTTGCGCCAGCAAAATAGCTTTCTACCGTAGCTGCTGTAGCCATGCCAAGGTCATTGTGGCAGTGTACCGCAATCATAACATCTTCGGGTAGTGCCTCATATACCTGAGCAACCATATCCACAAAGGTTTTAATTCTTGTTCTTTCGACGGTGTTGGGGAGATTTATAACAGTTGCACCTGCCTGAACTACTTCTTTGAGTGTGTCTATTACAAACGGAAGATTTTCCATACAATCGCCAAAATGTTCTACAGAGAACTGAATTTCTCCGTTTTTATTCACTTTCAATAATTCTTCTTTTGCAAATTTTACTGCTTCTATAGCTGTTTTGCGAACCTCTATGGGGTCTTTGTTTAAAACATATTTCATATTAAACGGACTCATAGCAATAAAAGTATGGACTCTTGGCCTTTTGCATATTTTTATTGCGTCCACAGCGCGTAATATGTCATTTTCTACTGCACGTGCAAGCCCGCTTATGACAAGATTTTCTGGTGCAATTTGTGCAAGTCTTTGCACTGCTTCAAAATCCATTTCTGACGCAGCAGGGAATCCGGCTTCAACAGCCTGAACACCAAAATCTACAAGTTTTTTAAAAATAAATTCTTTCTCTTTTAGATTCCATGGTTTTTTTAAAGATTGGTTTCCGTCACGCAATGTAATGTCATAAAAAAATGGTTGTCTTGTCATAATATGTATCCTGTTTTGCTTTGTTAATTATAGAATAAATTTTTGGTTCTAACAATTTGTTTCAGCAGTGCAAAATTGACTGCTCCGGTGAATCTTAATATAATAATTTTGTAAAAGAATGGAGTCTGTTTTGGATAATTACAGTTTTTTAAAACCTTCTAACAAACTGGAAATAATAGTAGACGGCAAAAGTTATTTTTGTACTATTTATTATGTGGAAAATGAAAAGCTGACAGTGTTTTTTGAACAACAAACCGAGCTTCCTGAAAAAGAAATCGAAATTAATATCTATTCTGAGGACGGGGTTTATAATGCTACGAGCCGTATTCTCTCAAGCAATTATTTAAATGACACCACTTTTTATATGTTGTCATTCCCTTCTAATATCAAGCATTCTCAAAGAAGAGAATACCTCAGAGCCAATATAGAAACTGATTTTACATTAACTATTAATTTTGAAGGTGAAGAGCTGGATAAATTGATAGCGACAACAAAAAATATCTGTGCCAAAGGTCTGGCCTACATTGCAGACAGACAGATGGGTGCATACAGTGATTTAGAGGTGGACTTGCAGCTTGCGGGCAAGATTATACATACCAGAGCAGAGCTTGTTTATTGCACTCCGATAAGAGTTAATAACACTTTTAAATTTTTGACAGCACTGACTTTTACAACAATTTCTAAAGAGGAAATGACCTTTATCACTTTGCAGTGTATGAAATTTAAAGGGTAGGTTCTGGGGTTTAGGTTTTTATATTTTATTTTCAAAGTCTTTTAAAAACTCTGCCGGCGTTTGTTCAAAACCTTTTGCAATTTTTATCAATGCTTGCAGCTTAATGTCTTGTTTGGAATTTTCAATACGACTTAAGATTGAAGAATCCAAATCAATATCAGCAGCAAACGTGTTTAACGATTTGCCGGTTTTAATCCGTCTATTTCTAATGTATGTTCCAATATTGTAGTATTGCATTTTCTCAATTATGACTTATAATATTTTTAAGTTCATTGGGAAATCACAACAGGTGTTTTTATGAAAGAAAAAGTATTGGAAATTCTGGGTGATATGCTTTTAAATAGCGAAAGAATAAAAGTTTTATCAGATATATTATCATCAAGGCAGGACCTTGAGCCGGAAATTTATGTACCGCTTCATTTTATTAATACTACAGCCTCTGAGCTGATCGAACAAAATGGAGAGGCTGAAACAATGCTCATGGAAAATTTTTAATATTGTCTATAAAATTCAAAATAAAAAGCTCCTTAGAAATTAAGGAGCTTTTATTAATTTTGGTTTTATGTCAGTTTGACATCGGGTTGCTTAATTTATATTAAACACCTGCTGTTTTCTTTTGAGGTGCTGCACCCGGAATAGCCTGCCAGTTTGCGGCCATGATTTTTTTGAATGATTTAAGAGCTGTGTCTTCGAGTTCACCGAGTTCGTCAGCAGCCATGATGAGTTCTCTCAATGGCATCAATGCTCTTTGATCTCTTAAAACACCCAGTGCAGCAGCAGCACCAGCTCTTACTAAATCATTTTCTTTTTTGTTTTGCATAACTTCAATCAAAGCAGGAACGGCTTTTTTGTCGTTCAATTTGCCTAAAGAAGTTACAGCATAAATTCTGACATTTACCCATTCATCGTTCAGCATAGTGATGATTTTATCGACTGCTTTGGGGTTGCCGATTTCACCAAGTGCTCTTGTTGCGTCGCATCTTACGTTAACCTTTTCGTGGTCTAAAGATTCGATTAATGCGTCTGTGGCAACATCACCGATTTCGATTAACGCATCGGTAGCAGTGATACAAACTTGTGGATTTTCGTCATTCAATGCTTCAACTAACGGTTCAACAACTTCTTTACCGCCTAAACGACCCAGCGCACGTGCAGCACGTACACGAACGTCAACGTTGCGGTCTTCTCTTAAAGATTCAATAAGAGGTGTAGTTGCTGTGATATCACCGAGTTCGCCGAGTGCTCTTGCAGCATACAAACGAACTGAACCGTTTTTGTCGTTTTTAAGAACATCAATCAGCGGTTCAACAGCCTGTGAATCGCCAATTTCTCCAAGAATACGAGCAGCATTATATCTAACCTTTTCAGAATTGCTTGTTCTCAAATCATTGAGTAATTCATCAAAAGATTTTTTTGCCTGTTTTTTTCTTGAGTTCACACTAATTGTCATGTCTTTCCTCCGACATTACCTACATAATTTTCCTACACGTATATTTAAAAAATTTTTTTTGAAATTTATTGACTGTTTGGCATCGATTGTAAACAAATTCTTTACATATCTTTATAAAGGGTAAAGAGAACACTTATTCTTCTCTGTTTTTCTATTATAACATTTTTTGGGGCTTATGGAATACGTCTAAAGTTTAATTAGTATAAAAAATGTAATTTGTTTTTTAAAAAATAAAGTTCTTTATGTAAAATTAATATCTTAATTTTAAACAAAATTTGTAACAAATTGTTAATAAAATTGAAAAGGAATATTTTTGTGCACTTAAATTTTTAAAATCTTGTAAACATGGACTGTCAGGTACTTACCAGCCTTTTTTGCCTTCAAGCCAATCCAGTATTTTTATGATTGTCATGCCGACGAATGCACCCAAAAACAGTCCGTCAATTAATCTGATAAAATCGTTTGTTACAAACAAATTAAAATATTCTGCAGCAATTTCGCCGATTGCCAGAGTACCTATGATTATATACACAATTTTGTGCATTTTAAATTTGTGCAGATAAGCATACATTGTTATTGCACCAGAAATATAACCACCCATGCACCTTGCGCATATAGCTATAGGGTGGCCTAAAATTAAAAATAACGATGAGCCATGGACTTTGCAGAGTTTGTGTAAAAAATTATACAAAAAATCAGAAACAACAAAAACTTTCATAGAAGCCAGTGCCGGTGCGGCGAATGCAGCTATTACAACAAATACAGCAAATGTTGCAAACAGGCCGATTATTGCATTTTTAAAACTCCACTTTAAAATGTTGCTCATTTCTTTAAACTCCGACAGTATTATTTATATAAATAAATTATACATGTAAAAGACGTTTTTTATAGCTTTTTGTTCTTAAAACTTTTGCGTTCTTTATTACTTTGAATCAATAATCCATGTGATAATATTTATTATGT
>CALVAT010000055.1 GCA_944325565.1 Candidatus Gastranaerophilales bacterium | reverse complement strand
TGAGTAAAGGTCAAGTTTGCAGTGCCGCACGACAATCTGTCACCCGCCATAAAAGCGATTTCTCCGTTATCCAGCCGCTCTTTCAGCTCGATTGACGTATCGATGTTGATTTCTTCAACAGGAAAAAGCGAAACCGTATTGTGCATCTTTTTCTTACCGGTTTCATAAACCTTTTTTAAAAACGAGTTAAAAACCTTGCACTGCTCCTGACTCAAAAGAATGTTCACATCCGAGCGCTGGAGCGGGTCTTTGTTTTTAAAAAACATCCGCAAAACGTTTATATTGCCAGTGTGAGAACAGATAAAAAATATCCCTTTTCTGGCTTTTATGTCCTCATAGAATATTTTTTTATCCTCTTCTTTGTCGAAAAATATTTTGTTCACATCGTACTCGCCGGCAAAAATCTCCATATTATCAAGCAAAGCATTTGAAAAATTGAATACGTTCTTAAAACAATTAATCATCGTCGGCTCAGGGCAAGAAATTCCGTTTTCTTTGCAATAAGAGGATATAACAGTGAGATTAATCTTTGCGTAATCTCTTACCTGTTTTGACGCAAGAAAAGCGCACAAAGAAACCCAGAAGGTTAAAAATCTGACGGTCTTTTTGCCAAAAAGTCTGTAAACATAGAGCATAAACATAAGACGTTTTGTGCCGGCAGCACGCTCTTTCATCTGATACCATTTTCTTTTTTCTGTCATAAAAAGCCTCTGATATCTATGCTTTCACACATTCAAGCAAAGTATAGTCGTATTTTCCGATGTTGTAGTATGCTTTGCTGACTTTCAGGTTTGAATTTTTTATAATATCTTTCATGTCGGCTTCGTTGTACATTTTGCTGCAGCCGTTGGCCATACAGGTAAAATACAAAGATATATGCGACAGCGCGTAGGCGGCACCTGCAAAAAACTGATTGTCAATAAACGGCTCGAGAATATAGACCCTTGTGTGTTCGTTAATTCTTTCGCCGACTTTGTTTAATATACGAAGAATCTGCTCTTCAGAAAAGCAGTCCAGAAACTGGCTCATTAAAACAATCGTGCTCGCGCCGTCCGTGCCGGTCATATCGGGAAGATTGTTTTCTTCTTTTAAAATATCAAGAGCGTGGAATTTCAGCCTGTCCAAAGCCACGGCGTGCCCGTCAAAATCCGTGTCTTGGATTATTGGCAGTTCAAAGTTCTTGCACTCCGTTTCGATTTGCTTGCGCAAATCACACTCCGTCGAACTTTTACACGGGACGTGCTCGCTCGTACACTGCGTGTACTCGACTCCGCACTTGCCAAAATCCGCCCTTGCAACCTCAATATTTGGCGGCAAATCAATCATGTTAACTTCGCATTCGCTGTCAAAATCAAGACACGCACGCTCAAATTTTCCCGTATTTCCGCCTATGTCAAAAACCTTTGCGGGTTTGGGGTTGAACATGATTTTCAAAACCTCGCCGAAACAGTCATCCGAATAGTAATGGTCGAACTCATACCAGCTTTTTAACATCTGTTCGGGCAGCTGCGGCAATACCTCATATATTGTTTTGGAGTTTATATGATGTTTTTGAAGTCCGACAGGAGCATTTTTTTCAAACGATTCTTTAAGCTCGTGTGCGCCCAGATAACATACATCTTTTACAAAATTAAAGTTAGCTTTTGTCATCGGGTCGAGCAAAAACGCTTCGCCCAGAGGAGTCGCGCTATACAACCCGTCCTCATCCTTTTGCAAAATCCCCGCACAAAGTGCCACATCAAAAAGCGTAAACACCGTATATTTAGGAAGATTACATTTTTCCATAACCTGTTCCCGTGTCATCGGAGTTTCGCTTACAGCTTGCAGGATATTAAAATCAATCAACGCCGCAAGAGTCTGAAACGTCATCGGCGCAAACGCTATTTTTTGAGCCTCGGTTAAAACTTCGACTTTTGAGGTTTTGTTTTTTCTTTCCCTTCTGTAGGTTTCACGCTTTGTTTGCATTGCTTTTTGCTCCATAATTGCTTAAGATTATACCATGGAAATTTATTTCATAAAAATTGATGAATTCTTAAAAAACACGGACAAAACCTCGCTCGAAACTTTTTTGGACGGCAAAAATTTTCCCTCGCAAAAACGCCGGCTTGAGTACGCGCTCGGCCGATTTTTGATTAAATATGTTTTAAAAAACCGTTTTAAAATCGACAACCCCAAAATTCTGATTAAAAACAAAAAGCCCTGCATTTCTGACGGAATAAAGTTCAGCCTCACGCACTCGCACAATTACGTTATGGCTGTATTCGACAGAGCGGAAGCCGGAATAGATTTAGAGCTTATGAAAAAACGGGATTTTGAAAAACTCTTTGAGCACTACAGGCTTAACCCTGAAAACAAAGACAAAACCACATTTTATCAGCTGTGGACAGCTTACGAAGCGCGCATAAAGCTACAGCAGCAGCCGCTTTCACAGTTAAGCGCAAAATTTAGACAAGACTACTGTCTTTGTGTTTGTTCGGCCGAATCCTTTGATATAAGCAAAAGGCTCAAAATATATGAACTCAAAAGCCCTACCCACAGTATAAATCCGAGCGAGCTTATCAACTTAAAGCTCGTCATAGAAAGTAAAAAGAACGAAAACACGCTTGTGGCACAGGAGATGAGCACTGCTGCTTTTGAATTCGAAGAGTTAGAGCCGTTGAACCTGAAAATAGAATAATCCATTGTAAACCCTATTATCAAAAACAAAGCCAGCACATGAAACAGGTTCAGCCCTTTGCCTGACAGTCCTATTAGCCCTATTGAAAACATTGCGCCGAGAAATGAAGGCAAAATTATTTTAAACGCATTAACAGGCCTGTAGATAAACGCAAGAATCACATACAAAAGCAAAATCGCAGGAGCAAACAGAACCAAACAGACCTTTCTGCAGCTGCCGACTTTTTGCGAGATGTCGTTTTTGAGGTTAATCACGGTTATTGAGTCTTTTTCCGGCTCTAACGCCTGTTTTATAGCCTTCACATCTCCGTTAACAACCATCACAGACGTAGTGTCGTTATACAAAAAGTCTTTGAGCATTTTAAAGTTAGAGTTTTCGAGCGTTAAAAACTCCTCCGGCGGCTGCTCTTTTAACAGTGCATCTATGTTTTTTTGTGGCAAAAACGCCGACGCATAGGGTTTTAAAGAGTTTTTATACAGCTTTTTGATGAGTTCTCTATTTTCAGTTTGCTGTTTTATAGACGGAACAAAACGGCTCAGCGCGTAGTATTCAATATTCTTCTCCCGCAAAAGTGCGCCCGTATTTTCTTCTTTTTCAAGGAGTTTTTGTTTATCAGACGCAGTTGTTATTATAAAATTCAGGTTAAAATCAGTCTGAGAAAGCTGTGCATAAAGTTTTTCAGCCATAGCAAGAGATTTTGGCGGAACATACATATCCTTGATATCGTCGTTGAATTTCAGGTTAAACATGCCTGCTGCAGCAATCACAACCATAGCCGAAACAATCAAATATCTGTATTTTATATCCAATGCACGGAATTTAAGCTCTCTCAGGTATGAAAGATTAATATTTTTACACAACAGCGGATAAAACAGCACAACAGTCAAATACACAGTAACAAGCCCGGTAATTGTATAAGTCGAAATCTGCTTTAAAAGTTCAATATTGGACAAAAGCAGCACAAAAAACGCGCAAACAGTGGTCAAAAGGCTCTGGGTAAGGCTTCGCATAATGAGGTTTAAATCCCTGTTGTGCGCAAAATAATGCAGGCAATAATCCACGCATATTCCGATTAAAGTTGAGGCAAAAACGAAAGTCAAAATGTGTATGGAGTCAAAAAACACTGACGTTGTAAGATATCCCGTATACATTGCCAGAGCAAGGCTTGCGCCTATCGGGATAAGAATTTTAAACGAATTAAAATAAAATTTGCAAAGCAGGATAATAAACAACGACGAAAGCAAACATATCAGGTTAATCTCTGTCATTGATTTTGAGCTTGCATAATAAGTATGCACAGGAGCACCCGCTATATAGATTTTCACGCCTTCGCCCGACACAGCGTCTTTTAATGCAGCAAGTTCCTTCATACGTTCATTAAGCAGAGTAGGTGACAGCGCAAGTTCTTTTTTTATGTTAAACTGCGCCAGCCTGTAGTATTTGCCGTCTTTTTCAGTTTCTTGAACGCCTGACGCCGAACCGAAGCTCATCACATAGTCCGTAAGCAAAAGAAACGGGTCTTTATCAAGAGGGAGAAGCGTCAGCCCCATAGGGTTGTACAGTCTTTCATAAGCCTCCTGTTTCAAGGTTTCATACTGATTGGTTTTTATAAGATTTGCGCTGTGCTGCGACAAAAGTCCGCTCCGGTATTTTTTATACGCTTCGAGCATAGGCGCAACATCGGTATTGTCAGTATAAAAAGCGTTTTTATCAAGTTTTTCAAAAAAGTTTTTAAAAGCGTCGTCGAGTTTTTCATAATCTTCGCTTTCAAAGACAACGTTAATTTTATTAGACTGGCGTTTGCTCAGGTCAACAAGAATCGTATCTGTTGTACTGTTAGTCAAAACCGCCTTGAGAATATTGGTTTCTGACGGTTTGGGATTAAAAAACACAACAGCGCTCAACAGCACTATCACTGTGATAAAAAGTATTCTGGCTATATTAATTGTGAGATTTTTCATGGTATAAAAGGTTAAGATATCACTAATATAATTATACAATGAAGCTGGACGACAATTGTAAAATAGTGTTATACTAAATTAAAAAAGGTTAAACTCGATGTCTGATGATAGATACAGACCTCATATACAAAACGCAAATGAGGCAAGACAAAAGGCTTCCCAGCTGCAGTTTTTTTATGATAAAGAAAAATTGCAGAAGGAAAACCGTTACCGTGTAAAAGGGCAGGCTTTCCCCAAAACAATCAACGGTACCAACTGGGGTGCGTTTTTTCTGACCCCTATCTGGGGATTGTGCAACAACACCCCTATTACGGCCGTATGGTTTATACTCGTACTCGTCCCCACAATCGGGCCTGTTATGGCGTTTGCGTTTTCTGTATACTGCGCAATGAAGGGGAATGAATGGGTCTGGGAAAACAACAACTGGCAAAGCATTGAAGAAATGCACTATGTCCAGAGAAAATGGGCAATAGCCGGTATAATTTTTGAAATAGTTGCTTTTGTTGTGATATTTGCACTGTTTATGCACGGCCTGAATTCTATTCAAAAATCAATCGGATTCTAATACTATATACATATGATAATTCCTTTTGCAAATCATGGTATTATATTTGCGATTTACAAAAAGGAGATTTTATATGGAACTGATTGTATTAGCGGTAATTATTTGTGTACCGGCTTTGTGGCTGTACTCGCTTTATACCGGTGTTATAAGAAACAAAAACTCTGTAAGAGAAGCGCTATCAGGTATTGATGTGCAGTTGAAAAAACGTCACGACCTTGTGCCCAACATATTAACCATCGCTAAAAAGTTCATGACTCATGAAAAAGAAATATTCACAAGGGTAACAGAGCTTAGAACACAGGCAATGAATGCGCCTTCAGGTTCAAAAGCAAAATTTGCAGCAGAAGGTCTGCTCGACAACATGATGAGCCAGCTGCTTGTATCAGTAGAAAACTATCCGGAGTTAAAGTCTGACGCAACCATGACACAGGCAATGCAAACTTACAACGAAGTAGAAGAACACATCGCTGCTGCAAGAAGATTCTACAACTCTGCTTTAACCCAGTTGAGAAACTCTGTTATGATTTTCCCCGGTTCATTGTTTGCGGGGCTTGCAACAGAAGAAATGCAATACAGCTACTTTGAAGCAACAGAAGCAGACAGAGCAGCAGTGGACGCATCTAAATATCTATAATTATATAATATTTATAAATAATAAAAAGCCCTTAATTATAAGGGCTTTTTTATTTTTTGTCGGGCAGGTTTGAGCGGCCTTACCCGATGATTTATTCAACGCGTCCTGTTTTCATCAGGCTGACGTATTTGTCAATCGCTCCACCGTCAAGCTCCCAGCTAAAATCGTTTTCCATTGCTGTTTTTTGCATTTCTTTAAACTTGTCTGGATGATTGTAGTATGTATCAAGAGCCCTTTCAAGCACTTCATAAAAGGCGTCTGTATTGTTAGAGAACTGACGACCATCACCATAGAGCAGCTGTCTGCTTCCTGATTCATCATAGAAGGCCTTTGTCCTGAAACCGTCTACTCCGTCTTTTATTGTGTCAACAAGACCGCCGGTTGATGTTGCGAGAGGCAGAGCACCTTTACCCATAGCCTCGAGCTGGGTCAAGCCGCACGGTTCGAATACAGACGGAACAAGGAACATATCAGCAGCAGTAGCAACAAGGTGCGTATTAATAAAATTGTGAACAAGAATAATTCTCTTACCAACATTGGGGTAGAAATCCGTCATATAGCGTTTGAAATCTTTAAGCTTGTCGTACGTACCTTTTTGAGAAATAATTCCGCCTATGATAAAGACAGGCAGTTTTTCCTCAGGAGTATTTTTGTTGCGCTCTGCAAATTTCCACATAGCTTCTTGAAAAATTGAATCCATACCCTTTTGCGGGTCAACTCGTCCGGCATAAGCTATAACAGGAGTGTTAGAAAAGTCATCTTCTTTGAGTTCTGTTCTTCCAGCGTCAAACATCATGTATCTTCTCGCAAGCGGTTTTTCTTCATAAGAAAGCTGTTTTTCTCTTTCGATAATCTGTTTAAACACATTCATTATCGCATTTTTGTTTTGAAGCTTTATCTCAAGATGTTCCGGGTCATAAGGCTGCAGTTTGAAGTTTGAAAAATCGATTTTAGGCAGACCTTCAACATTCGTATCATTCTTTATTGAATTAGTAATATCTCTCAAGTTCTTTTCGTTTGGATAAACCAGAGATTTGGAATACCCGTTTGTAATCGGTATCAGGGTATGACCGGGGCCGTAAAAACGAGCCTTCATCAAATCCATCATTCCGTTAGCCTTCGCATTCGAGTGAACAAGCTCCTGAGCATAGTTCGCAGAAACTGGCACAACCCTGTCAACAAGCGTCATACCCGTTTTTGCAGAGTTAAAGTTTGTGTAGCGCATAAGCGCGTTTTGTTCTTCTTTCGGCGCCTCATTCCAGCTTTTTGCGTTAGGGAGAATATCCGTACCGTAAGCTCCGAAAAGGGTTCCGAAAATATTTGTTCTAAGGGCATCGTTTCCGTCAGAAGCACCCTGATGTTCACAGTTGTGAGCAATATAGATTGTAGGTGTTTCGTCAAAGTAGCGGCCTGTTTCTTTTGAGATTGCACCTGTGTCAGCCTCAGCGTTAGCAGTGTAGTGCATTAAAGCAGCAAGCGAGCCTGCGTGCCAGTCATTGAGCAGCACTACATTAGGCGCGTCAATACCTTTAAAATCACCCTCTTTAATGCTTTTCATAAGTTCGTAAACACTTTTGGAGAAAAACGCCATTCTGAAAACAGGATCGCTGAATTGAGTGTCCGCATAAGGTGTATTGTTGTTTGCAGCGTGTTCGTTGCGGTCATTTATATTAAAGTACTGGTTAAAGGTAGTGAAGTGGCCGTTTGCGTCATCGCCGTACTCCGGAATTTCCAGAAATATATGCTGTGTCGGTTTTGGCTTATCAGTATGTAATGCAGTTGTAAATACTCTTACTTCAATATCCTCAAGCCTTGTATTGTGCGGGCCGTTAACATAAACAGGCACGTTAATTTTGCCTTTATAGTCAACCTCTATCTGTTTGTCCCCGCGTTTTATGTAGTGATAGAAGTATTTGTCCGTTGCTTCATCATAGTCAAGCTTGTATTCATTGCCGTTAACATACATAGGGGTGACAACAGACATATAGTTTTTTTCATCATGATTGAACTTTTTGTTAAAGCTGTTTGGCAGGTCAGCAGCAACTTTGCCCAGACCGCCGTCAGATTTAAATTCGTCTGTTTCGGCCGTTACCATCCACGCGTTGATATAATCCATCTTGGGCCATTTACGCTCGGCGTTGATTCTTGAAGAGGCCTCGTTATGTATCTTGCTCTTTGCATAATCAGATAATGTAGGAGCAAATGTGGTTACGTCAAAATCCTGTCCGTAAGGTTTTACAAGAGTTTCGCTCATCGGTATATAAGGGACAAACTGTTTGTCCTGTGTTCCGTGTTTTGCAGGAGCATAGCCGAAGGAAATCACGGATTTATTATTATGAGCCATCAAATCAAGAAAATTTGCCAGCAAATTAGGGCTGGAAGCGTTCAATTGAACGAGATTTTTCTTTAATGGTTGAGCTTTTTCATTTCTAAATTGTTGAGAGCCTAAATTGGCAGGCGATACTTGTTTGACTGATGCCATAAATTTCCCCTTATTATATATACTTTCTCTATGTTTGTTGTTGTATATGTTGTAAAATCCCTAAAAATAAATTTTGTTGTCTCTCCTGATTATGAAAGAACGAAATTTTACAAAAATTAATACTGAGTGCAGTAATTAGCAAAGACTATAGTAACATAAACAAAAAAAATTTTTTCGATTTTTAAAAATTATTTTACAAACCTAAAAATTTTTATATATCCAAAAAGGCAGCTCCATAAGACTACACATTTATAACAATCAACCCGACAAGCATACCTATAATAACAAAAAACGCGGGCAGCTTGCTGCGATACATAAGAATAGACTGCGGCAAAATCTCGCCGAACACAACATACAGCATAGCCCCGCTCGCAAAACTCAAGCTCAAGGCAAGCCCTAAAGGCCCTAGGTCGCCAATCCAGTAACCAAGAATCGCCCCGACAATAGTAGGTGCACCGGCCAGTGCAGTGACAAGTATTGCCATACGGCGTCTTACCCCGCCGTTAATCAGCGGTACAGCAATAGCCATACCCTCGGGGATATTATGCAGACCTATCAACACAGCGAGCACAAGCGCCGAGCCCTGCATTACGCCGTTAGTGTTGGCAAAAGACGCACCGATTGTCATACCCTCAGGCAGGTTATGCAGCGCAATTGCACACGCCATTATCACACCTGCTATAAACAATGATACGTTGTCATCATGCTTTCTTATGTGCACGGAAAGGTGGTTGCTGTGGATAATTTCATCAAGGTCGTCAGCTGTTTCCGGGTGGGATTTATCAATGTGAGAAACCTCATGATTGGTTGTTCTGTCAATAAAAAGGTTCAAAAGATAGACAAGTGCAACACCCGCGCAAATACCTGCACATACAGTATATACACCTGTTTTTGTATCCAGTGCGCTCAATATAAGGTCAAAACAAACTATCGCAACCATTACACCGGCCGCAAAACTCAACAGCAGGCTGGCTGTTTTGTTAGAATCTTTTTTAAATAATGCGCCGATTATACCGCCAAGCCCTGTGCCGCCTATGCCTGCAATCGCCGTTGCCTTTATTAATAAAATTAACTGTTCCAAATTTTAAATACCTCTAAAATTTATTTTTTAATAAAATCAGAAGTATGTAAAGCCCTCAGCGAATTTAAAATTGCAATAAAAGTCACGCCGACATCGGCAAACACCGCGCCCCACATAGTAACAAAGCCAAACGCGCCGAGCAAAAGAAACAACAATTTTATCCCTATTGCAAAGACAATATTCTGCTTAACAATCCCCATGGTTTTTCTTGCAATTTTTATCAAAACACAGACCTTAGACGGTTTGTCATCCATAATCACAATGTCAGCAGCCTCGATTGCAGCGTCAGAGCCGAGAGCCCCCATCGCAATCCCAGCATCCGCAAGAGTCAATACGGGTGCGTCGTTTATTCCGTCGCCGACAAAGACAACGCTTCTGTTTTTAGATTTTTCTTTGATTAATTTTTCCGTAATTTCGACCTTTTGAGCAGGCAAAAGCTGTGCATAAAACGAGTCAAGACCGAGTTTTTGAGCAACATAGCACGCTGCGGATTCGGAATCTCCCGTGAGCATTACAGTATTTTTAACATGCTGCTTATGTTTCAAATCACTTATTGCGGCTGCAGCGTCGTTTTTCAGCTCATCAGCAATCACAACACAGCCGAGATATTTGCCATCTTTTGCCACATATACAAGGGTTCCGGCCTCATTCGCTTTTTCGTATTCAACATTGAACATCTCCATCAAAGCAGCATTGCCCGCAAGCACCTTTGCACCGTCAACGCACGCCTCAACACCCTTGCCGGCATGTTCTGTAACTCCGGTCACAGGCGTGCTGTCAGCTTCCTTGCCGTAAGCAGCCTTGAGAGCACAGGCTATCGGGTGGCTTGAATAAGCCTCTGCCAGAGCAGCGAAGCGGAGAATTTGCGCCTTATCTTCACCGAGAATTTTGTTGACGCTAAACACGCCTTTTGTGAGTGTGCCGGTTTTGTCAAAAACTGCTGTTTCGATGTTAGAAACAATCTCCAGATAGCTGCTGCCCTTAACCAGTATTCCGCATTTAGAAGCAGCGCCGATGCCGGCAAAAAAGCTTAGCGGAACAGAGATTACGAGTGCACACGGACACGAAATAACAAGGAAGGTAAGCGCCCTGTATACCCACACAGACAGCTGAGCACCGTCTATAACCAGCGGAGGAACAAAAGCCAGAAGCAAAGCACCTGCGACAACAGCCGGTGTGTAATATCTTGCGAATTTTGTTATAAAATTTTCGGTTTTTGTTTTCTTAGAGGCTGCATGCTCAACCAGCTCAAGAATTTTTGATACGGTGGATTCGCCAAACTCTTTTGTAACAGAGATTTTTAACAGACCGTTTGTATTAATACATCCGCTCAAAACACTGTCACCGGCCTTTGAGCGAACAGGAACAGACTCCCCTGTCAGAGCTGCTGTATCAACAAGCGCCTCTCCCTCTGTCACAATACCGTCAAGCGGGATTTTTTCGCCTGTTTTGACAACAATTACATCGTTTTTCCGCACAGCAGAAGGGTCGACTTTTTCGAGCCTGCCGTCTTTTTCAAGGTTCGCATAGTCCGGACGTATGTCCATAAGCGCCTGTATAGATTTGCGCGATTTTTCAACAGCACTGTGCTGAAAATATTCGCCTATCTGATACAAAACCATAACCATAACAGCCTCGGGGTATTCTTTTATCGCAAAAGCTCCGAGCGTGGCAATGCCCATCAAAAAGTTTTCGTCAAAGACGTCGCCTTTGAAAATATTCTTAACAGCACGAAACAGTACATCCCAGCCGGCAAGCAAATAAGCAAGCGCAAACACAGCAAACCTTAAAAAGCCCTCTACAGGGAACACCATCGCGCAAACAAAGATTAAAATTGCTGCGCCAATCCTTATTAACACGGATTTTTGATTGCCGTGCTCATGTTCGTGACAGTGTCCATGGTCATTGTGTTCGCACATATATGCCTCTTTTCGTTTTTATTACATTTGAACAACTGTTCAATTATATCATCATTATAGTTGAGCAATTGTTCAACTGTCAAGTGATAAAAACGCAAAAGTTTACAAAACTTTGACATTTGAACAACTATTCATATATAATATAATCAACAGGAGTGCACCTATGGACAACAAAAAAACAGACACAGAAGCCCTAAATCAGGAGATAATCAACAGAATAAAGCCCTCTATGCCTAAAAAAGAGCTTTTATACGATTTATCCGATTTTTTTAAGGTAATGGGCGACAGCACACGTATTCAGCTTTTATGGGCGCTTGAGGAAAGCGAGCTGTGTGTAGGCGAGCTATCAGCAATTCTGGATATGACAAAATCTGCTGTATCGCACCAGCTTAAAGTTTTGCGCACAGCAAAGCTCGTACGCTCGCAAAAAAGGGGCAAGAATGTTTATTATTCTTTAAACGACGAGCACGTGCAAATAATAGTTAAAATGGCGCTGGAACACGTTTGTGAATAAAATATTTACTAGGCAAGGCAGCTGACAGCGTTTGTTGCAAGCGATGTCAGGGTTGGATTAGCATAATAGTTTTTGCACATATTTAACGTAAAATTCTGCGCGGCAAGCCCGAAATCCTTTGTAGTTTGAATCTCTCTCAGAGCTGATTTTAAAATATCCGGAACATTAGAGTCAGGGTCTGTTTCGTCTTTTGTGATTGCTCCGTCTTTATTTTTGTCGATATTATCGGTTAATTCGTTTACATCGTGTTTTTCAAGAAGTTTTTTGAGCTCTTCGTTTCTCTGGTCACGAACAGTTGCCGCAGCAATTTCGTTTTTAGAGAGCGTATTATCCTTGTTTTCGTCAATAGATTCGTAGTTTTTATCAAGATATTGAGCAAAATCAAGCTCATCAGAATTTAAAAGCTTTGAGGCATAATCCTGAGCCTTGTTGTATAAACCGTTTATTAAACCTGTTTCCGGTGCAGCCGCACCGTTCACCTGAAGTCCCATAGTTAAACTCTCCCCGTAGTTTAATTTTATTATACATAGTTTAAACAGTGTTTGTATCCGCCATATAAAGTATAAATTCTAAGACACGCCCTGCGTCATTTTTATCGCCCCAGTCATTCTTGTATATGTTACGTAATTCAGTGACAAAAATAATTTTTTTTAACATAAATAATCAAAAAAACTCCGACCTTTGTAAGAACTCTGTGTAAAAGGTGCCAGTGGCACGTTTTACATAGAGACTCTGCCGAATAAAAGCAACTAAATGTTGCTTTTATGAGAGGGGCTAAGCCAGATACGAAGTATCTGCGTGCCGTATAACAATTAAGAAACGAGTCTTGGAATACGAACGCTCCGGCGGAGTAACGTCCGCCTTCGCATGGGGCAAAGCCCCGTTCGATTCCGCAAACAACAACAAGCGAGGTTTGTTTGAGGGCTATGTAATTATAGTGGATTTTGCGTAGGCTGTAGCGAAGCGAAACGCCGAAGTA
>CALVAT010000054.1 GCA_944325565.1 Candidatus Gastranaerophilales bacterium | reverse complement strand
TTATTTACAATTTGTTACAAAAATGAAACCAGAAAATCAGTCAAAAAATTGATTTACTCAGGCTTTTAACAAAAATAAAAAAGCGAGGCTTTATAAAATAAAGCACCCGCTTTTCTATGATATAGATAATGTTATGACTTACACTATTTACATCCGCAGTCATTTCCGCAATCACACGGATTGCTATTACAGCCGCAGTCACACGGTGCAGGTTGTGCACAAGGATCACAAGGCTGAATAGGAGCGGCACATCCTGTGCAAGAATTGCAGCCGAAGGCCACTGTAATATTTTCTCTCGGGTTAACAGAAGTAACTCTGTTGCCTTTCGGGTCAACAAGGTACGCAACCTCGTCGCCTGTATGTTGTAACAGGCCGATTGTACCTGACAATGCTGTTCTTGTTAAGTCGATAGGAGCTTTAACAAGTGCTTTTGAAGCATCCATCAAGCTTCTGCCGGCTGCAGGCAACTGTCCTTGCATAGTTTCGCCGAGTGTCAAACCAACGCCGTCAGTAACGTGCTCTGCTGCATTACCCGCTGCAATGATTGCACCGCCTACGGTTCTGCCTATAGTACCAACTACACCGCCTGCAAAAGTAAACGGAGCTTCGATTAATTTTGCAAAGAAGTTTGGTTTTTTATCTGATTTAACCTGAGCAGTTAAAACCTGTTGAGGCAAATCAGCCTTGCAGTCATGGCATTGAATTCTTTCAAAAGAAAGTTTTAAGCCGCCCTTGCAATTGCCGGTAGGTCTTTCGACTTCCGTAACTTTACCGTAAACTTTAGAACCTTCGGGGAAAGTTTGTCCGTTGATTGTTACAGCTTCGGTAGTTTTTGCAGCGAATCTGTCGCCTATTGTTGCCGATTTAGCACTGATTTCATCTTCAAACTTCAAGCAGAGTGTAGGAATTGTAACAACTTCATCTTTGGCCATAAATGCTGCACCGCCTGTGCAACCGCAATCAGAAGTATAAGCTACGTCTTTCTTAGAATAGCCCATTGCAACTCTTACAGACTCAAGCATTGAAGCTACATCGGCACGGCTTGCATCTTTGCAGGCCTGAATTTCGTTCGGGTTTGGAACGTCATTCAATGCACCTGATTCAATAGCTTTTGCTACAGGGATTTTGGCCCATGCCGGAACTTTATTTCCGTCGCAATATTTGCTCAAAATCTGGTCTGCTTTACAGTTATCCATTTCGCAAGGGATACCTTTAGCAAGTGTAACCATAGCTTCAGCTCTTGTTACAGGTTTGTTGGGTTTAAACATATCACCCGGATAACCATCCATTAAACCATTGGCAACAGCCGTATTGATAGCCTGATTTGCCCAGTGGTCAGCCGGAACATCTTTAAACTGTTTAGACGGACATCCGCAGCTTCTAAGGTTAAAACCGTTAACTGCCATCGAAGCAATTTCAGCACGAGATACAGGCAGATTGGGTTTGAAAGTTCTGTCAGGATATCCTGCAACAACCTTGTTTTCTGCAAGAAGGTTTATATCACATCCAGCCCAGAATCCGTCAGGTACATCTTCGAATGAAGAAGCTCCTGTAATCGGAGCAGCAGCACCTGTGATAGGTGGATTGTAAGGAACAATAGTTCTCTTAATAACTTCCATACCGGAAGATGTCTGCATTTCTACAGGGCATCCGCCTGTGATTGCAGTAGGGTCAACCGGTGCAGCACCGCCAGTGATAACCTGATTCAGATCAAAGTTAGTATTGCCCAGTACAGGCATATTAGCAGCAGCGCCGGTTGTGATACCTTCACCGCAACCACATCCGCAGGTTGGCAAATCAGATACCATTACACCCGGAGTAGGGCACAAAGAGCATCCGCACTGTGAAGATTCTCCGATAATAACGTTATTTGCAGTTGAGCCTACTGACTGGCTGTCTGAATAAACGTTAGCCGGATAAGCGTAATGTTGTTTTGAAACTGATTTTCCGTCACATTGTGCAGCACAAACAGACTGTACAACAGGCTGGCACTCACAGGGCGGAGCAACAGCTTCACAAGGATTGCATGGATCTACAGGTGCACAAGAATTGCACGGGTCACAAGGGCACGGTGCTGCTGCGCCTGTTTCGCATCCGCAATCATCTTTTGGTGCAGGTGTACACGGGCAGACTGCTGTTGAAGGCGTTACATCTGCCTGACAACCTGATATCGGGCATGCAGCAAGCTTTGTCATATCTAAACTTGAAATATCCACATTACTTGCAATCCCCGAGTTCATTGTACCTGCCATCAATCCGATAGTAAGGGCTGCGGCAAGTGTAAGTTTGTTAATCGTCATCTTTCCCTCCTTAATTAAACAAACTGAAATCGGATTTCTATATTTAAATCCAATCTGTGATTTTAACATCTTATGCCGTATTATTACTGAGAAACCATTAAAAAATCATTACCAAAACCGATTGCCCCGGCAGGCTATTAGAATTTTTGTATTAATAATATTTATCTTTTAAAATGCCAATAAAACAGCACTTTTACATGGGGTTTAAATTACTACAAAAATAGTATATAATATAAATGGAAGATTATACTTCTATTGTGTTACTAAGAAAAGAAAATGAGAAAAAAAATGTCCTTTGGTATCAACGGCCCGAGCCCAATGCACGGAATACAAGAAGCACAAAGCATGCGTAACAATGGCGGTGGTGGCAATTTAGGCTATTTTCAACGCCGGAACAAAAAAGGAAAACAAAAAGAAAACGAAATAGATGTTTTTCAACAATCTATTGATGAAAATGATGTGTTTATTCCTGAAGAGCCAATCGACGACGACAATATTTTAAAAAAAGCATCTGAATTTATTAAGCAGTTTAAAAAACCGAGAAGGTCGCTGTAGTTTATCCTTTATATATTGTTTTTATACACCTTTCAATAATCGGTTTTACATCAGGCAGGTTATCCGTTTCTGTTGTCCACCAATTCGTCCATTTTTCATCATAGGGTGAAGGACAGTCAAAATAATACACATCATCTGCGATTTTTATTTTATCAGTTTTCAGTCGCGATTTATTTTTTACTAAATTTAAAACTTTATATTTATAAGGATATTTACAATATCGTTTTAATGAGTTATTTATTTGTGCAATATGCAACATTAAAGCATCGTCTTTTTTTTGATTAAACAAAGATTGTACAAAAATAATATTTCTTTTTTGTGAAGTTATTTGTCTAAAATTATCAATTCTTTTTTGATATCTATTTATAAAATCATCCCTGTCCAATTTATCATGCAAATATATAATATTGTATTTTGTATTCTTCCAAATTTTACGTTCATCATCAAATTGCAGGTCATCAAAATAATCCGCAAAATCGTTTTCTAAAATAGCATTTACGGATTCCACCGGTGTAATACACAAATCAAAAGGACATGATAATTCGCCCTGAGATTTTGAAGGTTTAACATTATGCTGATTTAGTTTCATTCTTGGAAAACAATTTGTACCAAGGCTAATAAATTTATTAAGCACTAAATGTTTATGGCTGATTTTTACGCCGAATAAAACAATCTCTGTATAGTTATAATCTTTTTTTACCCTAAATATTTTCATAAATATAGTAAATTTAACTAAATTAGCAATATAAAATTAGTATATTTATATAAATAACAACGTAAATATTAGCATTTATTACTATGTAAATCAATATAAATTAGTAAATTAGCAACTGCTTTTTTGAAATAAAACACACTAAAATTTAAGAATGGATTCATTAAAGAAAAAATTAGGTGCAAGAATACAGTATCTGAGAAAACAGCAAAAACTTACGCAAGAAAATCTAGCCGAAAAAGTAGGCATGGATACCCCAAACCTGAGCAATATTGAATGTGGAAAACGTTTTATGACAGCTGAAACGCTTGAAAAAATTGCACTTGCACTAAATACCACAGAACGTGAGCTGTTTAATTTCAACTATACAGACCCGCAAAAATATATGCGTTCAGATATAGATGAACTCTTGAATATGGCTGATTCTGATGATTTATTATTTTTTTCACAGGTCATAAAAAGTTATTACAAAAGAAAAGAAAAATATAAACAATAAAAAAGCTCTGCTAATTTATTTAGTCAAAGCTTTTTATTATTAAAACTTTATTTATTATGCGTAAAGGAATTTTAATTTTGCGCCTGCTTCTGCATTATTCGGCTGCAATTCTCCTGTTCCATTGTATGCTGGAATAAACCTTTTCATATCAGCCAGATCTCTGTCAACAGCCGAACCACCTGATGTACCAAACGCCCCGCCGGCTTTTTCAGTGCCGCTGACGCGCTGTGTACCCTGTCCGCCAAGTGCACCTATCTGTTGTACAGGTTGCTGAAAGAAATTTATATTTGGATTAAATTCAAGTCCAGCCATGATATTCCTTTATTTCATAAACATCTATACTTAAATAAAAACACGCAAATAAAAAAAATTGCCAGTTTATTAACAATGTTTACAAAATTTAATAGGATTATTAAGTTTTGTCACCGCCAAATTTATTCAGGGGCTTTAAAGTAATAAGGATTTACTATATACTTTTGTAAGATATTGAAACTTAGGAGTTAGTATTTATGGAAGTCAGTAACATTTACGCAGTAATTCTGGCAGGCGGATCTGGAAGCAGACTATGGCCTTTAAGCAGAGAAGTTCATCCGAAACAGTTGATGAAAATAGACTACAATTATACACTGTTTCAGGCGGCTTTTATGCGGTTGATAAACTGTGTGGATGATAAAAATATTTTGAGTGTAACCAATGTTAAGCTCGAAAGTCAGGTGAAAACACAACTTAAAGAAATGCAGGATAAATTCTGCAGAAAATCGAGTTATAGAATAATTACAGAACCTGAATGCAAAAATACTGCTCCTGCAATCGCTCTTTCTATCAAATATATAGAAAAACTTCAAAAAGACAGAAACTCTAAAGAAGATCCGATTATCGTTGTTGTACCATCTGACAACTTAATTCTCGATAATGAAAAATACTGCAAAGCTATAACCGATGGTATAAAACTCGCACAGGACAACTATATTGTTACTTTTGGCGTTAAACCTGAAAAAGCAGACATCGGTCTGGGGTATATTAAAGCTAAAAACAATCGCAAGATTCGGGCAGTTGCAGCTAACGGAATGAAAGTCGAAGAATTTGTAGAAAAACCGGACATAGAAACAGCAAGAGAGTTTGTTGATTCCGACAGGTATTATTACAATAGCGGAATGTTTGTGTTCAAAGCTTCTGTAATGATGGGAGAAATAAAAAAATACCAGCCTGAAATTTATTCAATTATAAAAAATGCTAAAATTTCTTCACAAGTACCGACAATGCCTTATCAAGATTTTAAAGAAATGCCTGATATTTCAATAGATTATGCGGTTATGGAAAACACTAAAAAGCTTGCAATGATTCCTCTGGAAAGTGATTGGAAAGATGTGGGCTCATGGGAAGCTGTCTACGATATATCAGAAAAAGATGATGACGGAAACTATATAATGGGCAATGTTCTTGATTTAGACAGCAAAGATTCTCTTGTTTATTCTACATCAAAGCTTGTCACTACAATCGGGCTAAATAATACTGTTGTTGTTGAAACAGAGGATGCTGTTCTAGTTTGTGACAGAGATAGAGTCAACGATGTAAAAAAAATAGTAAGCCATCTTAAAGAACGAGAAGATGAAACTCAATACTCTCATAAAACTGTTTACAGACCATGGGGATATTATCAGGTATTGAGCACTGGTAAAGGCTTTTTGACTAAATGTATTTATGTTAATCCGGGAGCAAAATTGAGCCTGCAGCTTCACCACCACAGGTGCGAACACTGGGTTGTACTGGAAGGAAAAGCTTTTGTTATAAAAGGAGAAGAAAGCTTTGAACTCGCCAAAGGTGAAAGCATAGATATTGATATAGAAGAAAAACATTCACTACAAAACCCTTATGAAGAGCCTTTAATGATTATGGAAGTACAGCAGGGTGATATCTTAGACGAAAACGATATTGAACGTTTTGAAGATATGTACGGACGTGTTTAGTCTTTACTTTATATATTATAAGATCAGCACACCAACAGACTTCCGGCAACATACACTAAATATGCGACAAGCCACGCTATTGAACACTGTACAAGTATTACCAAAAGAGCGTAAAGACGCCCGAGTTCTCTTCTTACCGTTGCAATAGTCGCAACACACGGTGTGTATAACAGTGAAAATACAAGAAATACAAATGCTGTAAGTTTTGTAAATACCAGCGGAAGTTTGTCCGTGTCCCCGCCAAGCAATACTGTTAATGTGCTGACAACACTTTCTTTGGCCATAAATCCTGTTATAAAAGCCGTAGAAATACGCCAGTCCGTTATGCCAAGAGGTTTAAATACAGGTACAAGCAAATTTCCGAGCATTGCCAGAAGGCTTTGTGATGCATCGGTTACAAGGTTTAATCTGGAATCAAAAGTCTGTAAAAACCAGACAAGAATCGTCGCCCAGAAAATTATTGTAAAAGCCTTGGTGACAAATCCTTTTGCCTTCATATAAATCAGTCTGCAGACATTGATTGCACTGGGCATTCTGTAATTCGGAAGCTCCATAACAAAAGGCACAGGTTCGCCTTTAAACACAAAAAATTTCATAAAATAAGCAAAAACTATGCCCACAATTATCCCTATTAAATACAGGCTCAATATAACCAGTACCTGATTTTCTGTAAAAAAGGCCGCAGTAAACAATGCATAAATAGGCAGTTTAGCCGAACAGCTCATAAAAGGTGTTAAAAATATTGTCATTTTTCTGTCACGCTCGGAAGGAAGCGTCCTTGTGGACATAATAGCAGGAACAGAACATCCGAAACCTATAAGCATCGGTACAAAACTCCTGCCCGACAGCCCTATTTTTCTTAAAAGCTTATCCATCACAAACGCAACACGTGCCATATAACCAGTGTCTTCGAGTATTGACAAAAAGAAAAACAACACAACAATAACCGGCAAAAAGCTTAAAACACTCCCCACCCCTGCAAAAATACCGTCTATAATCAATGAGTGTACCACAGGATTTAAACCGTAAGCGCTGAGTACATTATCGCTAAGTGTTATCACCCAGTTTATACCAACATCCATAATATCGGAAAGCATTATACCGACCGGTCCGAAGGTTATATAAAAAATAAATGCCATAATAGCAAGAAAAGCTATCATTGCAGTATATTTTCCGGTTAAGATTTTATCAATATTTTTAGAAAGCTTGTATGCCGCTGATTCAGAAGGCTTTTGCACAAACCTTGCAGACAATTTTTCAATAAAAGAAAACCGCATATCAGCCAGCGCTGCTTCTCTATCCAGACCGCGTTCTTCTTCCATTGTTTTAATTATCTGCTCACAGTTATTTACTTCCTGTTCATTAAGGTTAAGCCCCTCTGATATCAGCTTATCACCTTCGGTTAATTTTGTTGCGGCAAAACGTACAGGAATATTTGCAGCTTTTGCATGGTCTTCAATAAGGTGAATAATGGAGTGAATACATCTGTGTACAGCACCCTCTTTGCCGTCATCAGCAGCACAAAAATCCAGTCTTCCCGGACGTTCTTCATATTTTGCCACGTTTAGAGCGTGTTCAACAAGCTCTTGAATACCCTGATTTTTAGAAGCACTGATAGGTATTACAGGAACTCCGAGTGTCGCTTCAAGTCCGTTTACGTCAATACTTCCGCCGCTTTCATTGACTTCATCCATCATATTGAGGGCAATAACCATCGGTACATCAAGCTCTATAAGCTGCATTGTCAAAAGCAGATTTCTTTCGATATTAGTTGCATCAACAATATTAATAATACCGTCAGGTTTTTCGTTGAGTATAAAATTTCTCGTTACTATTTCTTCGCTGCTATATGGAGAAAGCGAATAAATTCCAGGTAAATCCGTAATAGTTACATCTTTGTGACCTTTAATAATTCCGTCAGTTCTGTCTACCGTAACACCGGGGAAATTCCCCACATGCTGATGTGCACCGGTAAGTTTATTAAAAAGTGTTGTTTTGCCGCAATTCTGGTTGCCGGCAAGTGCCAAAAGCAATTTTGTTTTTGGCTGTGATTTTTTATTTTTTCTTGTTTGATATGTTTGATTTTCTCCTTTTTGAGAGTGTTCTATATCCTTAAATACTGCATTTTTACGGGGACAGTTGTGTGCATCATGGATATCATTCACAGTGATTTTTGAGGCATCGTCTTTTCGCAGTGTCAGTTCATATCCGCGTACACGAATTTCCAGAGGGTCACCCATTGGAGCTGTTTTTATCAATGTGACTTCTACACCAGGAGTAAGACCCATATCAAGTATATGATGTCTTAAAGCGGCATTGTCACAGTTTATGGATTCTATAACTGCATCTTTGCCGACCTGTATTTTATCCAGTGTTGTTTTTTTGACAGTTTGTGTCATTTGGGTTATTCCTTATCAAAGGATATTATATCTCCATCTTCTGGAATAAGTATTGATTCAGAAAGATTATTTTTTCTCACAAACTCTCCAAGCTGTTTTCTATTTAAAGTAGCATGTCCGACTGTATCCATATGGCTTGCAATAATTTTAGCATCCGGAGCACACTTATGTACTTTTTCAATATCTTCTGTTCCCATAATTATCGGCCCGCTTTTTAACATTTGTGCTTTAGCCGCGTTAACTATTATTACGGACGGATTGTATTTTTCAATTGCATTTTTTACATAATCGCACCAGATAGTGTCACCAGCCAGATACAATGTTTTTTCATGTTCATTTTTAAATACTACTCCCATTGCTTCATGGCGTATATTGTATTGGTCAAAATAAGGCATTGTTGTTTCTTTTATGCCGTGTACGCAGTTTGTTTTATACATAGTGACATCACCAAAGACAGTGCCTTCTTCTTTTATTATTTCGACATTATTAAAACCGAAATCTGTAAGAACATTTTTATCATATTCATCCTGTGCAAACATTTTTATATCTTTTGGCAGCGCTTTAACTGCATATTCATCAAAATGGTCGAAATGAAAGTGCGTCATTATAACAGCATCGATATTTTGAAGAATTTCTTCCACGCTGAACGGCAAATCCACCAATGGCCATTTTAAATCCGGTGTAAAACAATCTATTATCGGCGGAAATGCATCCTTGGGTGCAAACATCGGATCAACAAGAAATCTTTTGTCTGCATAGTTTATTATTATTGTTGCGCTTCTAATCTGCTGTATATTCATTATTCTCTCCTTTCAGGATTTTTATTCTGGATTGTGCAAATTTATTATATTTTTCTAAAAAATTATATGTTGTTATTAAATCTTGTTGGTCTATACCCGACAAAAAAGCTAAGTCCCCGTCATTCCATTTTTTGTGCATTTTTTCATGGTCTTTATAAACTTCCTTGCCTGTTTGAGTTAATTTATAATAAATCTCTTTTTTATTGCTTTCTATTGTATAAATCTCTATTGCATTTTTTTTAATAAGCTTTTTTATAATTTTACTGATGGCTCCTCTTGTTAAATTAAGATGCTCTGAGAGTTTTGTTACATTCGGATTTTCATTTTTTCCTATAAAATCAAGAGCGTGCATTTCATTAAAGTTGTAATCGTTTAAGATGTCGCCCGCTTCTTTTTTATATTCCTTATCAAGTATTGATAGATTTTCATGAAAATTAATTATTAATGCTATTAATTTTTTTTGTATAGTCATAACATTTCCATTTTGTTTCTTTGTAAACAAAATTTTATTTTGTTTTTGTTTACTTGTCAACAAAATTTCTAACAAAAAAAAGGCAGCCGTTTTGTTAAAACGTCTGCCGGTATTATCGTTCATATATATTTATTTAAGTTCTTCTTTTAAAAAAGTAAATGCATGCAAAGCATTGGGCATACCTGTATACGGCATACACTGCAGTATTACCGCGGCAATTGTTTCTGGAGAATTTCCAGCTTTTAAACTGCCCTTGATATGACTTTTTAAAGTAATGTCATCATCTTTTGTCACAAGTACAGCCAGAGCAAGGATTTCTCTTGTTTTTATATCGAGTCCTTTTCTTGTATAAAAATCACCGAAACAAACTTCGGTAAGGAATCTTGCTGCATCATCGCCGATATTATCCGGCAGTCCTTTCATAGCCTGTTTAATTTCATCGCCGTATAATTTTTCCTGAATTTCTTTACCCTTCTGGTAGCGGTCCTCTTCTGAAACTGTTACACCGGATTCCAGCGGAGTTTGTATTCCGCGTTCTTTAAACACCTCATTTAAAACACTAAGAGCGTTTAAAGTTTTTGGGAAACCGATAAACGGTGCGCATTGATAAATTGCTTCTCTAACTTCAAGAGGACTGTTACCCGCGTTTAAAGCTCCGTTAATGTGTGATTTCAACTGCGGCAGAGTCTGCATTGTAGTTAAACACACAACAGTTATGAGTTCTCTTGTTTTGTTGTCCAGATTACCGATAGTAAAGACCTCGCCGAAGATGTATTTTTGCAGAATCTGCATCATCTCAACATCATTGCCGGTTGTGGCCATGGAACCGCCGAAAAGTTCCTGCATGTTTTTGTTACAAATTTCTGTTCTTGTCATATTTTTGTCCTTCTTCTTTGCCGGTGCCGCAATGGTCATAGAGCCCTGCAGCACAAATAGTGTCAAAATAAGTGCAAATAATTTTTTCATCATCTACAATACCTCTTTTATATCTTTAACAATAAGTTCTTTTGTCAAATGGTAACGGTTGTAAAGCTCTTCTAGCGGTACGCGGTCAGTGAATTCTTTCTTTGAGCCGAAGTTTAAGACCTTCATATCCGAATTTCCGTAGAATCTTGTAACCTTTTCGCCGAAACCACCGTCAACTTCTCCGTTTTCTATAGTTATAACAACACTGTGAGTATTCTTTAAGTTTTCCAGCATTTCTGTATCCACTCCGGTCAGGAATCTCGGGTTAATCAATGTTGCATCAAAACCTAACTGATTTTTAATTTCTTCTCTGACCTGTTCTCCCAACCCGAAGAAGTTTCCAGCCGCAATAATAGCCACCTTTTCACCGCTTTGCTCGAGTTTGTATTTGTTTAGTTTTGAATAATCCGTTGTGTCCGGCTTGCCAGTCGATACAAGTTCAGCAGCCGGCACCCTGATAAACACAGGATGCTCATTCTGGTTGTATGACCATTCCAGCATGGCAAGATATTCTTCTTTGTTGGTCGGTGCAAGATACACTATATTCGGAATATTGCTGATAAGAGGAATATCGAATGTGCAAAGGTGTGTCATATCGGCGCCGGAAATT
This sequence comes from Candidatus Gastranaerophilales bacterium, assembly GCA_944325565.1. Classification (GTDB taxonomy): domain Bacteria; phylum Cyanobacteriota; class Vampirovibrionia; order Gastranaerophilales; family Gastranaerophilaceae; genus Limenecus. The sequence continues at coordinate 1,545 of CALVAT010000054.1, read as the reverse complement.
CCGCCCCAGTAAATTAGGACTGTTGCGGGTGAATTGTTTAATGCCAAATCCTGCGACATCTGGTCATAAGTTCTTTGTACAAAAGAACTCATTAAAGCCAGCACAGGTTTAGCGCCGTTTTTAGCAAGCCCTGATGCATAAGCAATAGCGTGTTCTTCTGCAATACCGACATCTGTAAAATTTGCCCCCATTTTCGCTCTGAATTCAGGATTAAAATCAAATACACCGGGAGTTGCAGCAGTAATAGCAATAACAGGTTCGTTTTGCTGTTTTTTCTTTAAAAGAAAGTCTTTTGTTATTGAAGTATATGTTTCAGCCGGTGCATTAGCCTCTTGAGGGTTTAAAAATCCCGGAACCTGCCAGTGATAACTTTCTTTATCTGCAACAGCAGGGTCATAACCTTTGCCCTTTAATGTGTGAATATGTACAACTGTGGGTTTTGAGGTATCTTTAACTTTTTTAAATACATCAATCAGTGCTTCTACATTATTACCCTCTTCAACATAGTAATACTCAAAACCGATAGCTTTAAATACATTATTTTGAGCCTGTCCGTTAGTTTCACGCAATTGAGCAAGGTTTTTATACAACCCGCCGTAATTCGGAGCAATAGACATTTCATTATCATTCACGATTATAATCATATTGCTGTCAAGCTCTGCCGCATTGTTAAAACCTTCATAAGCTTCGCCGCCACTTAAAGAACCGTCGCCAATAAGTGCTATAACGTTGTAATTTTCACCTTTTAAATCTCTTGCTTTTGCCAGACCCGTTGCAAGGCTGACAGAAGTTGATGTGTGCCCGATTACAAAATGGTCATGTTCACTTTCTGTCGGGTTTGAATACCCTGAAATTTCGTGCAAGCGTGCATTATCGATAAACCCGTGTTTTCTTCCTGTAAGCATTTTGTGCGGGTAAACCTGATGAGATACGTCAAAAACAAATTTATCCTTTGGTGAATCGAAAACATAATGCATAGCTATTGTTGCTTCAGCTATTCCCAAATCAGGGCCCAAGTGGCCGCCTATTGTATTCACACGATTAAGTATTGCATCTCTTATATCCTGTGCCAGTTCGTTCATTTCAGCAACAGATAGTTTTTTGACGTCCTGAGTGTCGTTTATTTTTTCCAAAATAGTCATTAATATTTCTCCTATAAAAACTTCTATCTTCAAGATAATAATATTTTACAATCTGATAGCAGCTCTCAGGCAAGACCTCATTTATCAATTACTTAAAATTTTCTACAAATTTGTATATAAAAGTAATCTGTTCTTTGTCTATTTTATCTAAATTTTTTATTATTGAAGCTTTCATTTCTTCAACAGAAATAAGATGCTTAAAATCGAAAAGAGCTTTTAACTCAACGTTAAGGTTTATCGCAATTTTTTCTAAAGTTGGTAAAGAAGGGAAATGCCTTCCACTCTCGATTCCGCTAAGAGAACCCGTTTCTATATCTATAAGTTCCGCAAGTTTTTCCTGCGTAAGGTTTGCGGCCTTTCGCAGTTCTTTTATTCTTTTACCCAGTAATTGCTTATTGTTCAT
>CALVAT010000053.1 GCA_944325565.1 Candidatus Gastranaerophilales bacterium | reverse complement strand
TTGAACACGCCCATGCGTCTGAATTTGTTGTATCTGTCATCTTTCAGCTGCTGGGGTGTCATATTTTTGTATTCATCAATTGCCTTGAGAATTTCTTTTTTTAGTTCTTCGCCCATAGCTTCATAGTCGTAATGAGCTCCGCCTAAGGGTTCTTTTACAATACCATCGATAATATTGTATTTTAACAGGTCAGGGCCCGTAATTTTCAAAGCTTCTGCAGCTTCAGGAGCTTTTGCCGCATCGCGCCACAAAATTGAAGCACAGCCTTCCGGCGAAATAACCGTATAATATGCATGTTCAAGCACAAGTACTTTGTTTGCTACAGCCAGACCCAATGCACCGCCCGAGCAGCCTTCTCCCGTTATGACTGCGATAACTGGCACTTCGAGTTTTGCCATTTCTTTAAGGTTAACTGCAATAGCAATACCCTGACCGTGTTCTTCCGCTTTGATACCGGGGTATGCACCGGGGGTATCAATTAAAGTAACAATAGGCAGTCCGAATCTGTTTGCATGTTCAAAGAGCCTCAATGCTTTTCTGTAACCTTCGGGTTGGGGCATACCGAAATTGTAGACAAGGTTTTCTTTTGTAGATTTACCTTTAACCGTGCCGACAATCATCACGGATTTGTCGCCAATTTTAGCGACACCGCCTATGATGGCTCTGTCGTCAGTACCTTCTCTGTCGCCGTGCATTTCTACAAAATCATTCGTTATAAGGTTTATATAGTCCAAAAAATTGGGGCGGTTTGGGTGTCTTGCGATTTGCAATTTCTGGGACGGTTTCAGGTTTTCGTATAGTTCTTTTTTGTATTCGTGAGATTGTTGTTCAAAAATTTCAATCTCTTTGGATAAGTCCATTCCCGATTCTTCACTCATTTTTCTAAGTTCTTCTATTTTTTCTTCTATTTTTGTTATAGGTTTTTCAAAATCCAATTTCATGATACCAATCCCCAATAATCTCCTTTTACCTGATTCTTGCTTTTATTGAATTAGTGTTTGTGCAGTCTTAAAATTTTAGCAAGCAATGATTTAAGCTCACTTCTTTTTGCAATCATATCTATTTGTCCGTGTTTCATAAGATATTCCGCTGTTTGGAAATCTGCCGGAAGTTTTTGTCTTATTGTTTGTTCAATAACACGGCGGCCTGCAAATCCTATTCTTGCACCCTGCTCGGCAATAATTATATCGCCGATAGTCCCGAAGCTGGCTGTAACACCGCCGTAGGTCGGGTCTGTCAAAATATTTATGTACAGTAATTTTGCATCATTCAATTTTGCAACAGCGCAGCTTGTTTTAGCCATTTGCATCAAAGAAAGTGCGCTTTCTTGCATTCTTGCTCCGCCTGATGCCGTAACAGTAACAACAGGAAGCTTTTTGGCAAGAGCTTCTTCAATTATTCTTGTAACTTTTTCTCCGACAACGCTGCCCATTGAACCGCCCATGTATTCAAAATCCATTACTGCACAGGCGATTTCTTCTCCTTCTACTTTGCCGATGCCGGTTATTACAGCGTCATTAAGGTTTGTTTTTTCTTTAGCGTTTTGTTGGCGCTGTGTGTATGGCTCTGTATCCACAAAGTTCAAAGGGTCAGCCGGTGAAATATTAGCAAAATATTCCTCAAAAGTTCCTTCATCAAAGAGTTGTGCAATTCTTGTTCTTGCATTTATTCTAAAGTGATAGCCGCATTCAGGACAAACCATCATATGGTGTTCAAGTTCTTTTCTTGGTAGCTGTGCGTTGCAGTTAAAGCATTTTACCCATAACTTGCCTACATAATCGTCGATTTTCGGGTCAATGGGACGCGCTGCAATTTGTTCTTCTTTTCTGGTTTCGAACCAATCTTTTAGAGTCATTTATGATTATTCCCCTTGTAAAATCTCTATTTTGAGTTTGATTTTTTTATATTATACTACAAAATTTCCGCTAAAATTGCAAAAGCCCGTAAACAATGTTACGGACTTTATTATTACATCTTATAAAATTAAACATCAGCCCATTGCGGGTAATTTTCTTTATAAAAAGAGGCAATATTTTCATAAGCTTTATCCATCTTTGCCATTAATGCAGGCTGGTCAACAGATAACAGCTTTTCTCTTTGTTTATCTTCCTGCGTATATACATCCTGCCAGTGTTTGAGTTCTGCTCTCGCGTCATCCAGTTGTTGTTTAATTTTCTGAAGTTCTGTTTTTGCTTTTTCAACAGCTTTTTCTTTATTTGTTATTTCTTCTGTTTGTTCAAGACGTTCAAGCTGCCGCACTTTTTTATTGTATACCGGTTCAATTTTTTCAATGTTTTTCTCTGCATCCTGACGGCGATAAAACGACATTGATGGTCTTGTATAGCCGAGGCTGCTAACTTTGGCAATATCTGCCATCAATTGATTGTACTGTCCGCCGAGTTCATCCATTTCTTTAAGAACTTCGAATCTTTTTTCCGCTTTATCAAGATTTTTGTCTGCACGATCGGCCAATCTTGTTGTTTCTTCAATTTCTTTTTTCAAGGCATTAACTTTACTGTTATAATCCTCTTCAAATCGTTCTTTAAGCTTTGGAGACAGATTGTCTTTAGAAACAACCTCATGTTTTTTAGTAAGAGAGTCTATCTCTTTTGTATTTTTATTTATGATAGTATCTTTATTTTTTTGCAGATCCTTATAGTATTCGGCCTCAAGGTAAGCATTTTGAGCAAAATTTTTGTAGCCGTGCGGGTAATCTTTTTTTATTTGAGAGAGATACAAATCATTTCTTTGTACGTGGGTATGTGTTTTATAGATTTTTTCAGGAATTTCTTCATTCGGGGAAGCAATATATATACGTGGCGGAATCTCGTCAAGTTCTCTGTACATTTTATATTCCCTGTCGTTTAAATCTTTCACATTAAGCTGAGTGCCTGTTTCGCTAAGGTTTTCTATCATATTGTAATGAGGTTTATAATGTTCATAATGCCCCGGATATTTGATAGTAACCTCATGTGTATAGCCTTTAAAATTCGGCCCGGAAGCCCCCCTGTATTTAACTGTTCTGGCACCTGTATATGGAGTGCTTTTGATAGGTGTTATGTTCATGTTTTCTCCTTATGTCTTGCTTATGTAATGCGGTTCGCAATTTTGGCGAACCGCATTAAAATCTATACTCTTTCTGCAAAACCTCTAAGTTCAGAATCAACAAGAAGCTTCCAGCTTTCTTTTGGATTTTCCGGATTTAGCAGCTTAACATATTGTTTATACATCATGTCAAGAATCTTTTTAAATTTTGGATTTGCTTTCAAATTTTCACAAGCAGCCTGAGATATACCGGTACCTTCACGACCGCCAATTATTCCCAATTGTGTAGCAATAGATTCAAATTTCATTTCATCGCTGACACCTTTTCTGCTGCCCATATATTCAATCCAGTTTTCCCATTTCTTTAAAGGCGCCTTTAATGTTACACCTTCATACGGAGGGTCGTATTCAAGATAAGGTTTAATCTCGTTAAACTCTTTTTCTCCTCTTTTAGCAAAAATTTCTTTTGCCTGCTCAATTGTTCTTGTTGCGACAGACGGTGAAGAATAGTTTCTTGCCTCGTTAAGGTGATTTTTCCATACCTCTATTGGTTCATCAGCGTATGGTATAATACTTACGCGCATATCTGCTCGGCCAACACGTACAGTACCTGGATCAAGCTTACTAATATCTTTTGCTTTGTAAGAAAGTATAAGCCCGTATCTTTTGGCGCAATTATGTGTATCCGGCGCATCATTTAAAAATGTTTCATCATGTTTTTTACTAATTTTATTTGAATCTTTAAGATTTTTTTCAGAAAAAATTTCACTAATTTCTTCAGAAGACCCTTTTAATTCTTCAAATCTTTTTTTCATTTTTTCACTTGCTGAAGATTTTTTTTCCGGTTCTCCAAGTTCATCAATATTACGTACAACAAAAGCCTTAAATTTTCCGTCTTTTTTAAATTGTTTTTCTACTTTGTCAGGGGTTATACCGTTTTTTGTATCAAAAAACAGTTTGCTCCAGGCCGCAGAAACATCATCATATTTAGGAATTCCGCCAGCTTTGGGGTCTATAATTTCCACTCCGGCTTTTTGAAGTTCATCAACAGTCCATTCATAAAAATCATTCTTGGCTTTGGATTCACTTCCCCATACTATATAACCGTTTGACGGAAAACCGTTATATTTTTCACCGCTCTTAGGGTAGACATAACCTTGCGCACGTTTTTTCAACGGTTCAATAAAACTTTCCATAAATCTTTTTTGTCGATATTCTCTTAAATCAACACCTTTAAGATAATTTGTGTCCTGTATAATATTTTTGTACGGACGAAATATCTTGTTAAAACTTTTAACAAAATTTCTGTTTTTAATTGCGGCAACTGCGGCAGCAGCGACTAAAAGAAGTCCTCCGCCTGCCGCTGCTGTTTTTTGTTTATTGCTTAAATTTAATGATGATGTTAATGCTGTATTTTGTTGTTTGTTTTGTTTAAAGTTTGTGTTTGAATAAATGCCGTAACTTTTCACACTATTTATTTGCATTGTGTTTCTCCTGTATTTTGGCTATATAAACTTCATCTGTTAGGCTGTCTAACGAAGAAAGAGCTCTTGGGCGAGATTGTTTTTTAAAATCTTCATCAGTTTTATATTCCTCAATTGCAGATATTACATCCTGAGTTTCTACAGGTTTTTTGTAACGGCCACGTTTATAATTGTCGTAATCTTGTTCTTTTAGTTTTTTATCAACATTATCGGCAATTTGTTTAAATACAGGGGGATATACATTCATACCTGTTTCGTTTAAATAATTTAAAACTTTATTATGGTCAGAATTATCCTGTCTGTCTTGTTGAGCCCAGAAATAGCTCATCAGTGCCGACATTTCCGGATCAGACATATTCCTTACCGCAAGACAAATATCTGTCCTGCTTGGATTAAAAAGCCACTGAGGTTCTAATTTAGGTGAACAAACTGAACCAATCCAAGTAATGTTGTCTTTTGCACAGTTTGTTGTTGCTATACACTCCCGTGTTTTGAATAGATGCAGTTCTCATTCTTTACTCCTTGTCATGTTTTTATAAAAAAAAATAAACTATGTTTATTATAAATCCAAACATAGTTTATTTTGCGCTCATGTATAACTATTATTACATAAGTTTTACAAATTAGTTGTAAAACACTTAATTGATACTACATTCCAGGTGGTCTGATGAGCGAGGGCTGCAGTATTGCACCGCCGGGCATCATATTGAACTGAGGGTTGTAATCATCATAATCTTTTACCGAACGATTCATAGGGTCGGATTCTTTTTCTTTTTTAGCTTCCTCTTTTTTCTTCTGGGCTTCACGTTTTTGTTTTTCTTTTTTGTCGTGCTGTGCTATTGCCTGAGGGTCGTTCAGCACAAGACGTCTGAATTCAATATCGGCATTTTCAGCTCCGACGTTCATCATCAAGCCCATAGATGCATTTTGTCTGTATGCGTCATATCCTATTAAGAATTTTAAATCGTCCGGCCCGATTGCTGCCCAGAATCTGTTTTCCTGTAACATTTTATCGTTAGGCGTGTCAGCCAGAGCAATTGTAGCTGTATACATTAAGGTAAGGTATTTACAGATTCTTAATGATTCACCAAGAACTATGTTAGATTTTCCGTAGTAGTTTTTATCAAAATAAAACGGTGAGTCACCGGCCTGTCCGCCTTGATAATATGCAACATACTGCTGCCAGGATCTGTATTGTGTTTTCAAATAAGGCCCTGCTCTTAGTACACCCATTGTATCTCCAGTACCGTAAGCTGCTACGTGGGATTGAACACTGAGCCCAAAATCCATTGCGAATTTTTGATCGGTATTTTTGTATTTGAACAGGGATTTAGAAGTCTGGGTCTGCCATGCAAATTTTGTTGTTGAAAAATCACGTTTTCCCCAGTCTTCCATAAAACCTGCCATAAATCTGTTTGTAAATGAAGCACCGAGATCTGCAATCTGGTAGGTTTTTCTATGGTCGAACTGGAAGCCGTATTCAGGCATTCTGCCGCCCATAAAACCGTTGTTCATATAAGAATTTATACCGTATTGTAAGCTTAGGTTATCAGTAAATCTATGACGGCCTCTTACTACGAATTTGTCATTTGAACTGGCCCAGCCAAAATCTGTTCTGTTATTTCCGTTTAAGAATCTTGCCAGACCGCCGACGCCTATTTCGCTGTCACCGTATGTTAATGCAGGCCCTACTTTTAATGTTGAGCCGAAGGGGGCTTTGAACACCCAGCCTGGAGAAACAAATGCACCGATATTTCTTAACGAACCGAGTTCAAGCATATTTGTTTCTATATACTGTTGTTCTTTGTTGGTAAACAGTCTAAGATTTCCGGCCGAACCCAGTTTTGTATTTTTAATATAAATATCGGCGTTTTTAAGGGTTGCTACGTCGTGGTCTTTGTAGCTGTCTATGACGATAGTTTTAGCTTTTAAACGCCATTTGTTATCGTATTTTTCTTTGAAATAAAAGTTTTTGGGTATAGCTTCGTCCATCATAGGATTGTCAAATCCCATAATAGGACGTGAGGTAAATTTAAATTGAGATTTGTCGTTAAAAGTGACTATGCCATCCAGAGCTTCTGTCTGGGCATCGTTTACTATACCGGTTTTGGCTCGTATTTTAATGGCCATGTGGTTTAAGACCGGATGTGTCATTAAGGCATTGTCTTCGTTTAAATCCACCTGTATAAAGTCACCGTTAACTTTCTGGTCTTCTTTTACAAGCACTACATTGCCAAAACCTTTTATATAATTTGTATCGTGGTTAAAAATTATTTTATCTGCATAAAGTATAGAGTTTTCGCTGGGGAATGTTACTTTTGCATTGCCTATTGCTTCGAACTCATGTCTTTCAGGAAAGTACTCTATTGTTTCACTGTCAACGAGCACATCAGTTGTCGGGCCCTGTGATTCAGAGGCTTCTGCTGTTGGTTCTTCATCGGATTCCGGTGCTTTTTCTGCTTTGGAGAAAAATTTTCTTGTTTTGCCTTCTTTTGTTTCTTCAGAAGTTGTTTCTTCTTCTGCTGATTCGTTAAGCAGTGCATCTGCTTCTTGATGTTTTAGCGCCGGAGCGGGTTCATTTTCAGCATCTTTTGCCGGTTCTTCGTTATCTGTTTTTGATTTTTTATCGAAGAAATTAAACCATTTTCTTTTAGTAGTAGTAGTTTCATCAGCATTATTGTCTGATACATTTTCTGTCTGGACATTGAATGTATCCTGCGGAATATCGAGTGTTTCTGCCGCATATGCGCCGGTGGCTGCGGTCATTAAAACTGTTGATAAAAGAATGGTAAGTATTTTTTTATTCACTAAAGCGCACCTTTATTTTTATTTAATGTAATTTAACGGATTTTGAGGGCGTCCGTTAACCCTTACTTCAAAGTGGCAATGAGGGCCTGTAGAGTATCCTGTTGAACCTTCGTAGCCGATAACCTGACCTTTTAATACGTTCTGACCGGGGCTTACAACATAGCCTGACATGTGAGCATATAATGTTGTTGTGGGCTGTCCGTTGATTAAGCCGTGGTCTAATATTACAACTTTTCCGTATCCGCCGTACCAGCCGGAATACAAAACTTTACCAGAGTTTGCAGCTCTGATTTTGCCGCCGTTTATACCGCCTATATCTATACCGGAATGGAAAATTGTTCTTTTAAATATCGGGTGTGTTCTATAGCCAAAAGGTGAGGTAATCGGGCCTGCAATTGGTTTCATAAATCCAGAAACAACTTTTACAGTAGAGCCCTTTGTATTTTTGTTAATCATTCTGCCAAGAGCTTCGGATTGTTTAGCCAGTTCTCTTTCTGCCTTTTCATAATATGCCCGGTCTGTTCTGTATCTTTGAATAGATGATTCATTCTGGCTGATAGCTCCTTGTATATACTGCTGCTGAGCATTTATGCTTTTGATTGAGTACGCAATAATGGTTTTTTGCTGTTCAATTTGGCTGCGCAGGAGAGCTATTCTTCTTGATTTTTCTTTAAGATAAGCAAGTTTTTTCTTATCTTTTTTAGTTATTACATTTTGATAGTATATCCTGTCTAAAAATGTGTTTATATCCGTTGTTGCAAGCAAAAGCTGGAACATACCGCGTCTTTGTTTTTTAAAGATTTGTCTTATACGTTTTTTAGCAAAAATTTCTGTTGCTGAAAATTCGCTGAGGGTTGCGTTCAAATTTTTTTCTGTTTCTGAAAGCTGCTGTTGTGCGTCTTTATATTCTTGTTTTGTTGATTTTAGCTTTTTAGTGGCATTCTCAAGGCGCTGCTGGTTTTTATAGAGTTTATTTGTTTCAATACTTTCAAGGCGTTTCAGTTTGACAACTTTGGCATGAGTTTCTTTTCTCTTTTTTTCGATGTGATTTTGATTACAAAATGCTTCCGGTACAAAAGAGAATATGATTATAAATATAAGAAAAGCTTTTACTATATTCAGAACAAAGCCTTTTTCTATGGTTGAATGTGCTTTATGCGACATTTGTATGTTTATCCTGAACATTTGCCGCTTTATTTGTCAGGCAAATGGCTTCCAACTGTTTTGCGATTTATTTTGACACGAATGCAATCAACACAGGTGCAAGCGCGAACAATATAAATGCAACAAATATTATTCCTATAATAACTTTTTGATTTTTTCTAAAAAATTCCATTTGGTTATTTATCCGTAAATGATTAACAATAACATTTTACATGCAAAATTTATCTTTTACAAGAAATTCATATAGTCGATTGAGCTGTCTGTTAATTATACGGGCAAATTCGTATTAAAGTTTTACTTTAACAACGGCTTTTTTTACATATTTAGAGTTATCAATTGATATACATGGCATATGAGCATCCTGAGGCAGAAATATTAAGAATGTATTTTCTACTGCTTTTATAAAATCGCCTTTTCCTTCAAGAAAGATTATATCATTAGTGTCATCGTAAAATGTTGTGGGTGTGCAGTTTTTAACATTTGTAAAGCCGATTTTTTCCTCACCTGTTATAATAAATTGGATATCTGCATATTTTTTATGGGCTTCGAATTTGCCTTCTGATTCCGGTTTTGTATTGTAATCCTGTATTGAAACAAATATATTATCACCGTCGATTTCATATTTTCCGTTGTCGAGGTTTTTCAAATCTGTATTTTTTAAGAACTCGAAACCTTTTTGGAAGTTTTTGCTGAGGTTATAATACTCTTGTGCATTTTCTATAATATCTACAATCATTTTGTAATCCTTTTTTTATTCCTATTGTTATTATTTATTAAGATTATAGCAAATTTTTTTATTTAGGGTTTTTATGTGGTATGATTAGTCTACGAAGTTGCGATAGAAAATTATGATATCATCAGTAAATAGTAAACCGAAACATAATGTTTTCAGCTCATTTCAGGAAATATCACATACCGGAAATGTGTATTCGACCTTAAGGTATAAGAGAAACCACCGTATAGAAGAACCTGATTTTAAGAAAAAAGTTATAGTTGCGTCAGGGTCTGTTGCGGCTACACTTTTACCTATGATTTACTTTGCAAAAAAACAAAATGGTTTGAAAAAAATAACGGACATTGTGAAAGTCCAATATGAACTGCCTCAGGTAATAGGTTTGAGCACCGCAAGTATAGCCGGAGGTGTTGTATCCGGTATTGCTGCCGATCATAAATCAAACAAAAAGCGTAAAGTTCAGGAGGGTGTATTCCAGTTTATGAACGCAACAATACCTACGCTTCTTGTGGGCGGTGCAATGAAGCTTATTGAAGACAACGTAAAATATAAAGAATCCAAAAAGGTTAAAGTGGCTGCTATTATAACCGGTCTTATTGCCGGTATGCCGCTGGCTGCGTTTATATCAAACTTAATAAATGACCCGAAAGACAAAGAGCCTGACAGAAAATTAACTCTGAAAGACTCTATTATCAATATGGATGACGCTCTGGGCGCACTGGTTGTGGCTAAAATTCCAGTTGTTGAACATTTGCATTTAGACAAACTTATGCCGGCAATTTTTGCCTGGTGCGGGTACAGAGCAGGACAAAGTAATTAATATTACATATTATCCAGCATTTTTTTGTTATCTTCAGCCGTATTTTCTCTTGAATTGATTACACGGTCTATGCTTTTTTCCGTTTTTATGGAAGAAGTTCCGCTTTTTACTGCTTTGTCTGTGTTGAGCGGTTTACCCCAGTTTATATATCCGATCCACAATGCGGCTACGGCTATAACCAGAACAATAAATTTTACCATAATCGTATAAATCTCCATTTTAACTAATATTATTAATATTAGTCTTTTTTCTGATAATGTAATCCACTAAAAATATCAGATGTTAACTTTTTTAAAATTGAAAATATAAAAATTCAGAAACTTTATTTATTGAAAGTATTGATATTATTAATAATATCAGCGTTATCAAAAAGTGTATTTTATCTGGTTTAAAAGACTTTACCCATTCCATTGAATTTTTGGAAAAGAAAACAAGGATAAGGCAGGCGCAAAAGAGAATCATACTTAATTTTATGCTGCCGGATTCAAAAGAAAATCTGAGTTTGTTTATTACAAGTGGGTTAATTCCATGCAAACCAACCATTGATTTTAAAATATCAATGGCTCTATGTATTGATAATGACCTGAAGAATACCCAGCTAATATTTACAAACAAAAATGTTATAGCTATTGCTGCAAATTTGTTAATTTTTATATTGAATTTTTGCCAGAATCTGTGTAAACAAATTCCGCATCCATGTAAAACTCCCCATATAATAAATGTCCAGTTGGCTCCGTGCCAGATTCCGCCGATTAAAAATGTTAAAAACAGATTGCGGTAGGTCTTCCATTCTCCTGCTCTGTTTCCGCCCAAGGGGATATAAATGTAATTTTTTAGAAAACGAGATAGTGTAATGTGCCATCTTCTCCAAAAATCCTGTATGCTGTCAGCTTTGTATGGGGAATTGAAGTTTACCGGCAGTGCTATATTAAACAAATATGCGATGCCCAGCGCCATATCACAATATCCGGAAAAATCAAAATACAATTGAAATGTATAGGACAGGCTTCCTATCCATGCTTCCCAAAAATCAAGTACAGGTATCACGTCAAATAAATCCTGCACGACGGGTGAGAGATTGTCAGCAATAATTACTTTTTTAAATAATCCTATTGCCAGTAAAAACAGTCCGATGGAGATATTTTTGTGGTTTATAACTCTTTTTCTCAGGTTTTTAAATTGCGGCATCATTTCACTGTGATGCAGGATAGGGCCGGCTATCAGGTGCGGGAAAAATGTGACAAATAAAGAGTAGTTTAAAAAATCATATTCCTTTACTTCTCTTTTGTATGCATCAACAAGATATGCAATTTGTGTAAAGGTAAAAAAGCTTATGCCAAGAGGCAGTGCTATTTTTAAGGTGTCAAAGCCTGTATGCAGCACAAGGTTTATGTTATTTATCAAAAAATCGAAATATTTAAAATAACAAAGTAATGTGAGATTTCCTGCCAGACCGAATATTAAAACAGCTTTGCGATTCAGTCTTAAATTTGTTCTGTGTGATAGCGTATAGCCAACGCAGTAGTTGAATACCATTGAGGTTAATATCAGCGGCAAATAATTTATATTCCAGTAAGAATAAAAAGCAAGTGAAGCCAGAACCAACCAGCCTGTTGCTATCATAATTAATTTTTTTTTATTTAAATAAAAATATACAAAAAATGTCACGGGTAAGAAAATAAATAGAAATTCTAAAGAATTAAAAAGCATTATCCGAGTACTCCTCAATTTGTTTCACTGTTTGCGGATTGTCTTGTAAGTAGTTTTTCAACTTCAAATCTTCTTTTTGTAAGTAATCATTAACATTTTTTCTTGTGATAAAAACGGCGCTGTCATTTGGTGTTGTATAAAAATTAAGCGCAATTTTTTCACCCAGCAGGCATGTTGCGTGCACCGCATCTCTGAAATATTTAATCTTTGAATTTACTGGTTCTGTATTGTATTTGTTGATTGACGCAAGGTCATAGTAATTAAACATATCAGCGAGTTTTTTCTTAAAAGTTTTATAATCAGCCCAGAGATTGTTATGGTAAATATTTATTAAATCGGCGATATGTGAAGGCGTAACAAAGAAAACGACCTCTACATTGTTTTGTTTGGCAAAGTCGTTAAATTCTTTGAGCGCAAGAAATGCTTTTTGGTTTAATTTGTAGTTAGAATAATATTCTTTTTTATATTTTTTTATTGTCTGCTTAAAATAATATTCGGCTTTTGGGTTGTTAATATTACATATATTGCCGTTGGAGTCAGGGGATATGTCTTTTTGTTTTAAATTATTTATTACTGTCTGCAAACTATAGTTGAGTGTATCTAATGATATAAGCAGCGGAAGCAGCTCATTTTTCGTCAGATTTTTTTCTCTGATGGATTCCACATCAACAGCAGTGTCATAATAACCCTCGGTAAAAGAGAAAAAATCTATTCCAAAATAAATTTTTTGGATTTCAGGATGCAGGAATATACTGTTTTTAGCCATGATAATACTTTCCTGCAGGCTTGAAGAGCTTAGAGCCATTGAGTAAACATTTTTGCCGGAAAGTTTTGAGTGATAGTCTGTATTAAGCCACCAGTCCGTTTTGGAACTTCCTACATAAAGTATATCTATGTTGTTTTTATACAGTTTTAGCTGGGGGATTTTTGTAATACGCTCCTGTTTTGTTGCACAGGGTTTTATTATATTAAATCTTTTTATTTTGAATGTTTTGAATATGTTATACGGGTCTACAGTAAAATTGATTGCTGCACTCATTACAACAAATACAATACAGATAAGAATAATAGAAGAATTATAAAATTTTATTGTATTTTTTCGTCTGCCCACTGT
>CALVAT010000052.1 GCA_944325565.1 Candidatus Gastranaerophilales bacterium | reverse complement strand
ATTCCGGAATAATTCTGGCGGGTATTGTTATTTCTCTGCTAAATACAATTTGTTTTATTTCTTGTGTCTTGTTTTACTTTTACTATAGTCGATAAAAAACTTTTTCTTTTGTGATATTATAAAATGAGTAATAAATAAAATCCGAGGTTAATATGTCGCTGCGAAACGAACGTGTCAGAAAAACATTGATGAAAGAAATTGCCGATATCATTCAAAAAGATATCAAAGATCCGCGCATCAGCGGCGTTGTGTCAATTACGGATATTGAACTTGCTCATGACAACTCGTTTGCAAAAGTATATTTTTCAGTTTTTGCAACAAATGATGAGGCAAAACAACAGACAATAGATGCGCTTGAAGAAAATGTTTCCAAAATCAGATACGAAGTCGGAAAACGCATAAGACTCAGACTTACACCGGAGCTTAGATTTATCCCTGACGACTCACTTGAGCGCGGTACAAAAGTTATGGACTTGATTGATAAAATTTCAAAGGGTGAAATCTAACTTGCCGGAATTAAAAGACTTATTCGGATTTATAAACGTTTTTAAACCTCGGGGAATTACTTCTCATGACGTTGTTTCTCGCCTGCGAAAAGCGTTAAAGATAAAACAAATTGGCCACACAGGTACTCTTGATCCGTTAGCAGATGGCGTTTTGCCTGTAGCAATTGGCAAAGCAACAAGGCTTATTGAATATTTGGACGAAGGGAAGGGCTATATTGCATCGCTTCAGTTTGGCAAGGTGTCTGACACTTACGACACAGAAGGCAATGTCACAGACTTTTCCGATAAAAAAGTTCCAAAAGAAGAAATAATAAACGCTCTGGCAAAATTTCAAGGAGAAATAGAACAGATACCGCCTGCGTATTCTGCTGTCCATTACAATGGCAAAAGACTGTATGAACTTGCGCGGGAGGGCAATGTACCTGTGGATATACCTAAAAGGAAGGTTTTTGTAGAAAAAATTGACCTTGTTGAATTCGATGAACAAAATCAAACTGCCCAAATTGAGGTGGAATGTTCAAAGGGAACTTATATACGTTCAATAGTGCATGATCTGGGGCAGGAGCTTGGCTGCGGAGCTGTTATGTTCGGCTTATTAAGAACAAGAGCCGGAAAATTTACAGTTGATAATGCTGTTAAGCTCGATGATATAACTGATTTGACTGTTGCAGAAAAATATTTGCACAATCCTGTTGAAGTTCTATCATATAAGAGTTATAGACTTACAGCTGAGGAGCTTGATAAAGTAAAACACGGGCAGTGGATTGTTACAAAAGATTATGATGAGGACGAAATTGTTTGTCTTGTCTACAATAATAAATTGTGTGCAATCGCACAAAAATCAGAAGATAAGTTGTTAACAAAAAAAGTATTTATATAAGGATTTTATTATGAAAAAAATACTGATATTTTTGTTTTTAATGCTATTTAGTTCATCATCTGCATTTTCGCAGCAGAAATTTAACTTTGATGAAGAAAAGACTATGTGTCCGGCGACACCTGTTGTAAACGGCGCTTTTGCTTCAACATTGAGTAAAATAACAGGCATGAATTTTATACTTGCAACTACACTGGAGTCGCAAGTAAGACGCCAGATGAACGAGGCGCTTGCCGGCAATTTTAAAGTTGATATAACGCCTTTTGGCGGAAAAAGCATGCTCGAAGGTAAATTCAAAAGCATAAGCGCGTCTTCGGATTCAGCCGCAATAGATGGCCTTTATCTCTCTAATATACAGGCGCAGTCCCTATGCGGATATAACCATTTTGTCTACCACAACGGTGAAGTGCTTACTGCAGAAAACTTTTTGCTCGGATTCAGAACAGAAATTACTTCTGATGACCTGCAAAAAATGGTAACAACTCCTGAGTATATGAAAAAACTAAACTCCGCAAACGTCAGTGTTGGCAATATTTCTATACTGAAAGTGTTTAGCCCTAAAGCAGAGATAAAGAATAATAAACTTGTTATCTCTGTGATGTATATGGCTCCTCTTGCAATGCGTTCTCCAAAACAGGCAACAATGAAAATGGATGTAATTGCTCAGAACGGTAATCTCGAGTTTACAAATATAGAAGCCGGATCAGGACATTCTTCTGTTAATATGGATACTATTCTTCCTGTTTTAAACAAATTGAACCCGCTTGCAATAAAGACAAATATCTTAAATAATTCAAAAAGTATAATTAAACTTAAAGATATTTATATAATAAATGATAAGATTATTATAAAAGGTCTGGTTATTGTACCTAAAAACTATTATAATAATTAAAGTTTATGAGTGAAATGATTCGGAGCTAATAATGGGATTCTGGTCAAAATTAGTAATATTAACATTAGCTGTGCTGGCATTTTTCTATGTTAAAGTGAATTTCTTTGATTCACCGCACACGCCGCATGTAAAGGTTGAAAAAAAGCTTGTTGCAGAGGAACAGGTTGTTGAGCCTGTTCAGAAAACTCCTGAAGCTAAAACTTCTGACAAAAAAACAACTGCAGCAGCAAAAGAACAGGAAAAACCTAAAAAATATGTTACTGTTTACTTTCTGGGAATGGACAAAAAAAATAACAGTATCTTTAAAACAGTGAAAAGAGAAGTCCCTGCCGGAAAAAATGAACTAAGATATGCTTTAACACAGCTTGTTGCCGGCCCAACACAGTATGAAAAGAATGTCGGAGTATATTCAGAAATTCCTAAGAACGTACAGATTATGGGAGTTATTGAAAGTGATAAAAAGATAATCATTGACGTATCCGGCAATATTCAAACTGGCGGCGGGGCTGACAGCCTTTATAGCAGGTTTAAACAGCTTATTAAAACAGCTATAGCAAACAGCAGCCACAAAAAACCGATTTATTTATATATTGATGGCAAACAGGCTGAAGTAATTGGCGGTGAAGGTATTATGATTACACAACCATTGAGCGAGAATTCTTTAGATGGATAAAGATTTAGATTATTATCTGAATTTGGACTGGACACTTGTAGAAGGCACAGATTTGGACTTCAACGGGAATCCTTATCACTATATAGAAATAAAGGAGTTTCCAAGCTTTGCTTTTTGCGCAAAAACAAGAGAAATTGCGCTTGCTAATTATAAAAATCAGTTAAAGTTGATGCTTCAGATAATGCTTGAGGATGGAGAACGTATCCCTGAACCCGGTGAAGATGATGATGACGGTATAGACTGGGAAAGCATCTGTCCGTAGTGGATTTTAGCGTGATTCTAATAACACAGAGAAGCTGAAAAAATTTCTCTGTATGCTGCTTTGTGCTGCAAGATTAAATATATTAGATGATTTAATATACAATAAAATTTAATATGATAAATAAAAGACAATTATTTTATTTCCCCCCGTGTGTGGTCGGGTAAATACAAAATAAAGGCTCAGTAAAAATGACAGAAGAATTATCTATTAACGATTTTTTGAAAAAGGCAATTGCACTAGGCGCATCAGATGAACACATGATTGTCGGCCAGCCGCCATTTGTAAGAGTAAATGGTTTTATGAAAAAGGTTGTTCTGCCGCAGGTAACAAGGGCTGGTTTAACAAATATGCTCTTGAACATTGCACCACAGAATATTGCTCAGCAATTTAACACAGAAAAAGATATTGACTTTATCTATGAAATTCCAGGTGTTTCAAGATTCAGAATAAATTACAGCAGGAGATTGGGCAATCCAGCTGTAGCAATAAGAAATGTTCCGTATCATATTCCAACTGTTGAACAGCTGAGATTGCCACCAGTAATAAAGTCGTTTGCTAAATTCCCAAGCGGGCTTGTTATTGTTACCGGGCCTACAGGTAGCGGAAAAAGTACAACTTTGGCATCTATTATTAACGAGATAAATGCTAATGAATACAAAAATATTATTACCATTGAAGATCCTATTGAATATATCTTTGACTGTCAGAAGAGCATGGTTTCGCAAAGACAAATAGGCCCTGATGTTGTGTCTTTTGCAAATGGTGTAAAATACGCATTAAGACAGGATCCCGATGTAATTCTTATAGGTGAAATCAGAGATTTGGAAACAATGGATGCCGCAATCAAGGCTGCTGAAACAGGCCACCTTGTGCTTGCAACATTGCATACTAACGGGGCAATTCAAACAGTAAACAGAATAGTCAACCTGTTTGATGAAAGCAGCAGGATTCTTGCAAGAAAAAGGGTTTCAGAAACGCTAAGGGCTGTTGTTGCACAGAAACTTGTTTATTCACAGGGCAAAAATAAAAGATTTCCGGCTTGTGAAATAATGCTGGTTACTCCGACTATAAAAGACTATATTATAAAATCTGAAAATGAGGAAATCTATAGACTAATCTCTCAAAATGCTTCCGAAGGAATGAGCACGTTGAATCAGGCGCTTGCGAAACTTGTTGAAGATGGAATGATATCGGACGAGGAAGCATTGAACTCGACTACAAACCAGAATGAACTTAGCAAAATATTGAGAGGTATATACTAAATAAAAGACCAGAGCGGCACATCATTTTCGTGTGCACGCTCTGACATATTTTAACCGATATAGCTGCTTAAAAGTCCATTGGTATCAGACATTTCTCTTAACTTTTTAAGCGCTCTGTTCTCGGTCTGGCGAATACATTCTTTTGTTACTCCGTAAATTTTTCCAATTTCTTCAAGTGTTTTACGCCCAAATTCATTTAACCCGAAACGCATTCTTACAACAGCCTGTTCTCGTTCTTTCAATTGTGAAACGACTGTTTCTATATCTTTTTTCAGGTTTTCGTATTCTGCGCTGCTATATGCGCATGCTGTCGGGTCTTCTAGTATATCCCCTAACGTAACTTCACTGCCTGAGTTGAGTTCGTAGGCCGAATCCATAGAAATCGATTTTGTGTATGCATTTAAAAATGTATCGATTTTGTCTGCTGAAATATTCATTTTTCTTGCGACATCCTCATTTTTAACCTGAGTGTTGTATTTTTGTTCTAACTCTGCTTTTACTTTAGAAAATTTGGAGAGTGTTTCTTGAATATAGACTGGAATTTTTACACAGTGTGACTGTTCTGATATTGCTTTAAATATTGCCTGTTTTATCCACCATGCTGCGTATGTGGAAAAACGATACCCCAGTTTGTAATCAAATTTTTCGACTGCAACCATAAGCCCGAGATTACCCTCCTGTATGAGATCAATCATAGGCAGATGAGATACCTGCACGGTCTTTCTTGCAATATTTACAACAAGCTTTAAATTTGCCTGTACAAGTTTTTGTCTGGCTATTAAGGCTTCTTGTTCATTACCTTCTTTAGCTATTTTGGCTGTTGCTCTTTCTTCTTCAGGTGTTAATAGCTTTAAAGAGGCAATTCTTCTTATGTAAAGATTCAATGTGTCATCACCTGATGCCGGAATCAGGTTGTTAGAGTGGGGTTTGGTTGAGGCTGCATTGGACGAGACATAATTTTTAGACATACACTTACTCCTAATTTATTAATTATCCTAATTTTTTGCATTAAAAATACACAGCATAGAAGACTCTATCTGTTGCTTGGTTGCGAGATACAGAATGACTAACTAAACATCATTAATGTATATACTAAATATATCACCTAGTATATACAAATTCAAGTCTTTTATTACGAAATATTACAAAATCATCAAAAAAAAATGAAATTTTGTAATATTTTGTAATAATATATAACTGTTATGGATATAAGATTTATGCAACAGGCGCTTGATATAGCGCGGCTTTCGGGAGAAGATATACCTGTAGGGGCAGTGATTGTGAAAGATGACAAGATACTTGCGTGCTATCATAATCAAAAAGAACTCCACAATGATGTGACTGCTCATGCTGAGATGCTTGCATTAAAAGAGGCGTCTAAAAAACTTAACTCTTGGCGTTTAAATGGTTGTGATTTGTATGTTACGTTAGAACCCTGTCCGATGTGCGCGTGGGCTATACTTAACTCAAGAATAGATAACCTTTATTTCGGCTCCTTTGATTCTTTATACGGGGCTTTTAGCACAATGCCGGAACTTATAAAAAAATGCAATTCGTCTTTAAATTTTAAAGGCGGAATAATGGAAAAAGAATGCGATGAGATTTTAGCCGCATATTTTAAGAAAATGAGAAGGTAATATGACTGTTTGTTCGAAAGAATATCTTGATAACCTTGTAAATACATACGAAACCGCGGATTTTATAAAAGATGATCCGGTTCAGTTTCCGCATAGATTTAATAAAAAAGAGGATATCGAAATTGCCGCTTTTATTGCATCGATTTTTGCGTATGGAAAAAGAGAGGCTTTTATCTCAAAGTTGAATATGCTTTTTGAGCGAATGAACAACAGACCTTATGAATTTTTAATGAATTTTGATGAAAATTCCACAATTGTTGATGATTTTGATTACAGATTTTCTGTGGGAATTGATCTTAAGCAAATCTTATTAATTTTGAAAAATTTATACAGCAACGGGGATTCTCTGGAATCTCTATTTGCTTATGGCTGGAATTCGCATAAAAATGTAGCCGGCATGCTCTGTGTTGTCGTTGATTATTTTTATTCAAGGGTTACATTGCCTGTAACAAAAGGTTTTTATCATCTTTTGCCTGATCCAGCCAAAAAGAGCGCTTGTAAACGATTAAATATGTTATTAAGATGGATGGTAAGAAAAAGCGCGGTCGATCTTGGTATATGGTCATTTATGCCGGCGGGTGAATTGTTGATACCGCTGGATGTCCATGTCGCTAAAATTTCACGTTCACTCGGGCTGCTGGCTAGAAAGCAGAATGATTATACGGCCGTAAAAGAACTGACGGACAAACTTAAAGAATTTGACCCGTCAGATCCTGTAAAATATGATTTTGCTATGTTTGGTTACGGCGTTAATAATTGATTTTATTATTCTTCGTCGCTTTCTTCAAGAAGTTCGGTACCTGTTTTTCCGCCTTCCATTGCGTATTCACAACCGCCCGGTTCATACTGCTGCATAGTTGTTTTTTTGCCGGTCAACTGTAAAGAAAAGATATCAAACCCCCATTTGTTAGGGCCTCTAAAACCGTTAACGTCAACACCTATTATAGATGCATTGTTTGCAGAATAAACAAAATAGCTCATTCCGTCAGCTGTCATAAATCCCTGCTTGTCACCGAGGTCATTCCAGCCGTCACAGCTTTCAGTTGGAGTAAATTCAGCCAGACATCCACCGCCTACAGGGTCTTTATCGCAGTATTTTTGTACATGCATTACATCTTTCATATACTTAAATAAATCACCGCATTGCGAGGTGTCGCTGTCTCCGCCATCTTTGTCTATATAACACTTCGGTGTGGGCTGAAATTTAATTTCTGTTCTTGCCATATCAACAGCCTGATTTAGCGCAAGCATCGCTTTTTTTAAACCCACAACAGCTTGTTTTTCATCTGTACTAAATATGACAGAAGGAATCGTTAATGCTGCAATTACACCGACTATTGCCAGCGTAACCAGAACTTCTGCTAAAGTAAATGCGTTTTTCTTTGTCATCTTATAATCCTTTTTTCGTTCATATTATAATAATACTCAATTTTTTTATTTTTTAAACATCTTTCTTTTTCTTTTTTTTCTTTGCTTCTTTTTTGTCTTTTAAATCTCTTTTTGCGTTATCAATAGAAATTTTTGCGACTGGTTTTCTTTCCATTCTATCATATATTACGAGCCAATGCTTTCTTTTTATATTATCAACTGAAAAAGATATTCTTCCTGAAAGTCGGTCTCCCGGTTTTATCTTTGAAAACATAAGTGTTGTATCCCCGAATACCGAGGGATAAAATGACGCATTAAGATCATTCACCATTGATATGTCAAAGCCTGTAAAATATTTATCCGTAAGATTGGTTATAACAAGAGCTACCGTAATTGTGTTCATTTCACCGAAGGGGTCTTCGCCAAAATCTATATTGGTAATCTTTATATTAAGCCCGTCACAAACAAATTCTTCCTGTTTTAAAGCTTCCTTTTTGAAAACTGGTAAATCTACCCCTTTTGTGATTTTAACTCTGATTTCATCGCCCTGTGAGATTAAAACATCTTTACCTTTTTTATATAAAGCCATCCCCATTCCGACAGCGCCGCCTACAGCAGCACCTCCGGCAAGAGTGTACCCTTGACTCAATACAGCTGCCGGCAAGCCGAACATATTAAGTGCCAGCAGTCCGCCTACCAGCCCGCCAGCTGCAGTATAGCCGGCACTTTTTGCCAGAACTTTGGAGGTTCCGACTACCGGATTAAGCTTTGTGCTCATCTGGCCCTGAATTGGAATTTCTCTTCCGTCCGGAGTAATAAGATAGTCAAAAGATACTTCTATCCATCCGTCACGTCCAAGACGTTTTGAGGCTTCAATTTCTTTTACTGTTCCATGTGCAATTGTACCGGCCGGAAGTATAACACCTTTTTCGCCTTCAACATCGTTTGTTATTTCAGCAAAAAACTCATCCCCCTCTTCTGTATAGCCGGTGCTCAATACCTGAGATACTGTCATTTTTATAACATCTTTGGGGACAAGCTGATCCATCTCTCCTGTAAAGAGTTCTTTATTCTTTTCTTCGAGCCTGTCCGTAACCTCTGCATGCCCTTGAAAAATATCCTGTGACGGTTTAGCTTCCGGTGTAGTGTCCGCCGTTGTTGATGCTGGTTCAAAAACATCTGACTCTTCTGCTGTTGAAGAAACAATTGCTCCGGCCGGAGCAGGTACTGCCGCCTGAGTCTGCGCAAAAACCACCACACCTGAATGTACTATTATAAAAACCGATAATACTATATAAGCAACTATCTTTTTCATAACAAAATTGTAACCTATGTAAAAAAGAAAATCACGTATGTAACAAATCTTTTTTTATTAATTTTCCCTGTCAGCAACGGGTTTTATGTTGTTTTCAAGATATTTTTGCCTTATTTGTGCTCTTTCATGTTTTGATGTCAGAAGAAAGTTCTGGTAGTATAAATTTTCTCTGTAATCATTGTATACAAGGTATGCAGGGTATTTGTTATAAATATACTCATAAATAACCGCAAGTCTTTTTGTTCCATTTGAACGGCTTGTTGCAAAGCAGGGTTCTCCTGTAACCTTGTTTAAAATAACTATAAGCGCAAGTGGGTTGTATCCAGCGTTAACCATCAAATCGACAGCTGTCTGGTCAGCTTTTTTTTCGTATTTTACCGGTCTGAGATTCATTGCCATTCTGCGCAGCAATCCCTCGTGAAGATCAAGACCGTGAGCGATTTCATGGCTTATTATTGCAGCAAGTTCGTCGTCACTGTCAATAAATGGTATCAAGCCTTTATAAATGCATATTTTTTTAGAGATGCTGTATATTTTTGCATTTACGTCCTTTTCGTTGCAGTAATAAAAAGTCATTCTTTTATCGAGGTTATTTGCATTCAAAAGGCGAAACCCTGTCGCCATAATCTTTTTCTGGTAAGGTATTTCTTTGTCCAATCTTAATTCATCAGCCATACATGCAGGTACTGAGAGCATAAGGATTATTAAGCATAAAATAATTTTTTTCATCATTTCCTCGCAGTTAATTAATAGTAAACAATATAGTTTTTACGCGGTGTTATTACAGCCTGTCCCCCGGGTAGTACTCTTAGAAGCGGGACAGCAAAGCCAATCAAAAAAGGTGTTGTTGCAAGCTCCGCAAGCCCTATCCAGAAAGACAGAGAATATCCGCTGCTTGCTATCTGACCGTCCAGAGGTATGCGTTTGCCTTTTTTGTCAATCATTTCAAAGTTTTCGAGCGTCATTTCAGCAGGTGCACCTCCCATTGCTCTTGGAGCAACTTCTCCCACCTGCGCATAAACAAGTGTACCTTTTTCTATTACAACTTCTCCGTCTTTGATTACGTCTTTTACCACCTTAAACGCTACCCTGTCGCCTATAGACGGGAATGGAACGGTGTATTGTTCATCGTTTGAATCTTTTTTGATTTTGATTTTTCTGCTTTTAGTAGAAATTCTTTTTAGAGGTTTTAGAATAACTTCTGAACCGTTGTCAGTTATTACAGCTTTTTTATAATCTGAAGGTTTATATTTTTTGTTAACCTCTGTGGCAACAATCTTTTCATCATTGATTATTTCTTCTTTATATGCTCTTTTTTGGGAATTTTCAGGCAGTACGGCAACACCTTCGTCTATAATTTCAAGTTTTTTATATTTAATTGTTTTTACTGTTCTTGTATCTATTTCTTTGGCTAGTTCATCTTCAATGAGATGTTGAGTATATGTATTATGTTTATTGTTCTGCCTTACTTCTTTTTTGATAGTAGCTTTAAGAACGGTATTGCTTTTAGTTTTATTAGAAGCTGTCTTTTTTACTGCACAATAGCCGCACTGCTCTATTGAAGAGATAATAAAAGATATTATTAAAAATATGCTCAACAATTTTTTAATGTATATCATTTTATATTTGATTCCTGAATTTTAATTCTTTCTTCCTGTATAATTCTAACTTTTTTTCTTTGTTCTGGTGTAATTCTTAAGAAATTTTGATATTCTGTTTCTTTAAGGTAATTGTTGTGTGCAAGATATACAGGATATTTTTCATAAATATATTGATAAATATAAGCTGCCCTTTCTGAACCTTTGTGGTGCATTATGTTGTGCTCAAACCAGTTAGGCTCAGGAGTCGTTTTGTTTATATAATTTATCAGTGCAACAGGGTTATATCCTGCTCTTACCATTAAATCAGCAGCTTTTTTGTCGGATTTAATTTCGTATTTACGCGGGGAATAGCTTATTGAAAATTGCCGGAAAAAGTCAGCCTTTATGTCCATGAGTTTTGCAATATCAAGACTTAATAAAGCAGCAAGCTCGTTAGAATCTTCTATATAGGGAAGAATCCCTTTATAAACACAAATTTTATTGAGGCGTTTGTTTATCTTTGTTTTTGTTTTGTTTTCAGGAATATAACAGAATGTGACTCTCTGTTCGTAGTTGTTTGCATTCAAAAGTGTAAAACCTGTATGGTTTATTGCTTTTTGTATATTTATATCGCCCTCAAATCCCGAGTCCTGTGCATAAGCCTGATTGAGAGAAAAAAATATAACAAAAGCAATCCACACAATTCTTACAATTTCAATCTTCCTCCTGCTCATGGTCTAATTATAATTTGCGAAAAACCCTTGTGTCAATGAAGCTTATAGCTTTATTAAGCATAAAAAAAGACCTCTTTTATCTTCTAATGGAAAAGGATAAGAGGTCTTGAAAAATATTATGAGTGTTTATTTTCGGGTATTGTATGTTTACTGGTCTGTTGAGATGGAATTTAATTATTGTTGAGGTGCAGGTCTGTTAGGGCCTTGAGGTCCTCTGGGGCCTTTTTTAGCGTGATGTTTTTTCATCATGTGCATTTTTCTGCCTTCTTCTTTCATTTTATTGAATTCAGCTTTTTGTTCGGCAGTCAAAATTGCTTCGAATTCTTTTGTGTTTTGCATTCTGATTTTTCTTGCTTCCTGTTTAAGTTTTAAGATATCGATTTCAAGAGCATCGATTTTCTTAGCCTTTTGTTCATCAGAAAGTTTTGTGTTTTCTGCTACTTCTTTTATTTCCTGTTTTTTAGCTTTGATTTTTTCAAAGACAGGTTTTATTTGTTCATGGCCTTTCATTCTTATTTCATGAGCCTGTTTTTTCTGCTCTTCAGTAAGTTTGAGTCTTTCATCGATTGAAGGTCGTTTCATTTTGTCTTGTTTATCACATTTTTTAGGCATTTGTTTTTCTACAGCCGGTTTTTTGTCAGTATTTGTAGTTGCTGTAGTTGCGGCATTTGCCATAGAAGAAGTAAGCAAAACACTTGCAGCAAGACCTGCAATAATTAATGATTTTTTCATATTAATAATCCTTTCTAAATAAGATTTTCTAACATAACTGCCAGTTCTTTTTTGGCATTGTATAAACGAGATTTAACCGTTCCTATAGGACATTTTATTTTTTGTGAAATTTCTTCGTACGATTTGTTTTCGATTTCATAAAGCAGTATGACTTCTTTAAACTTTGGTTTAAGTTTGTTTATTGCTTCAGAAATCGCCTTTTGCCTTTCTTTTTTTATCATAAGAGATTCGGGCGTTTCTTTGTGATCAGCAACAAATGCGAGAACAGTTTCATCATTTGTTGTGTTATCAGACAATTTTTTTTGTGAAGATTTTAGATAATCTTTGGATAAGTTAGCGCTAATTGTCCTTACCCAGGCGTTCAGAACTCCTTTCTCTTCGTATTTATCCGAATTTTTCCATATTTTTGTGTAGACCTCTTGTTCAAGGTCTTCATTTTGTTCGTTTGTAATTCGTTTTATTATATTTCTTACGGTGTTACCGTGATTTGTTATTATTTCTTTTAAGTCCATCTATTTATTCCACATAGAGGAAGCCGTATTCATCGACCGGAAAACCCAGTTCCTGAGCGGTTAAGGTGTTTTGTGCAACGAGGTCATCGTAGACATTTACACCGGTCATACATAAAGGAATACTCAAAGTCGCGAACGCAACAATAAATACAGCAGCCACGCTTTTTAGAATTGTACGCTTTTTTTGTTGTTCTTTTATGTATGGTTTGGCTTCTTGTATAAGTTCGGATACACGCTGCATTTTTGCATGTTCTTTGGCGCATTCTTCACAAACTTTGAGGTGCTCGTTAAAGTCCTCTTCGTTTAAGAAGGTATACATTGCCTCATATCCATTACAAGTTTTTTTGTTTTCTTCGTTCATTGTTTTTTGTCCTTACATCATATATAACGATGTAAAAATAAATTTGTTCATTTTTTATTTTAAAAAATATAAAAATTTTCGTCAAATGCTCCTAATACAGCAGCCGCCGTGGATGCCGTCAATTTTCGAAAGAAAATTGAACGGTAAACCGTAGTTCTAGCACGCAGTGCGTAGAAATACGA
>CALVAT010000051.1 GCA_944325565.1 Candidatus Gastranaerophilales bacterium | reverse complement strand
TTGTCTGCGAAAGCCCTGTTATGGAAGAAGACGCTGTGCTTTTAAAAGAATATTATTTGAGCCTGTAAGAATTTATATTTTATCTGCAAAACAAGAGCTGACTTTAGAGTGCCGGTATTAATAGTGGTGTTCCGTTCCATTTTTATATTATTGTACAGCCTTGTCTGTACTGTATTTCGCTGCATTTATTAAGAAATATTAAGTAAGATTAAACAAAAAAGGCAATTATTCAATCATTAAATACTTTATATATATACGAGAGATAAAGAGATTGAGAGAAAAAGATTTATCACTTGAGAGAATAAAAAGAGATTAATAAGTTTTTCAACATAACATACACATACTGACCTACCACACTAACCTACACACTTACACTTACTTACACACGAGGAATCAAAAAAGATTCGACGGGATTCAATAATTGAATCCCTTTTTTTTGCTTTACGCTCTATACGCGTTAAATTGTAAAAGACAGCCGGTTTAATGATTTTCGACAGGAAGTTTAAGTATTTACAAAAAACTATATTTTGTCGTTAGTTCTCCATTCGGTAATTCAAAAATTATCTTGCCGTTTATACAATAAACGTTTGGAATTCCATTTTTACGGTTATTTTCCTGCGCTTTTTTTATAGCTCTATTTCCTAGTTTTAAAAGTTTTTCAGATAATTTTGTCATTATTCAAAATCCTTTACAAAATCATTATACAAATTTTCGCTAAATATTACAGCTTCATTATTTGCATATTGAGCAACTAAAATAATGTAGCATCATAGCCGACCTTTGTGGAGTGAATTACAGAAAGTTGATTAAACAACAATTAGTCTCATCTGTTTGAGCAGCCCGTAATTATTTTCAATATACCGCTTCTGGTATTTTTATTTTTTGCGGCAATTTGGGCTGCGAGTTATGAGACTCGGGTTTAATTTACTTTCTGTTTGAACGGAACAGCAGGTCGGAAGTTTCTTGGGGGCACCCCGTTCTTTGCGACAAAGAATGGGGTGCAAATAATGCATTAATCGTATTTTTTCATCTTACATTTTTTATAAATTAATTGTCTGCTCATTAATTACGTTTTTATGGGGGACACTTCATACTTGCCCGCCAGAAGCAATGCAGGAGCGACTAAATTGTTGAATTTTCAGCCCAATCAGCATTAAATATTTTTTTCGTCCAAATCACTCAAAATATATACATCTCAGACAGCTGCTTAACAACAATTTCACAACTAAAGTGCAAACTCTTTAGCCTCAACCAGCTCTTTTACCTCTTTGCGTTTCACTTTTCTTGTTGTGGTTTTAGGCAGAGGTTCTTTTTGAACAACAATAGTTACAGGTCTTTTATACGGTGCAAGGCGCGCCGATAAAATTTTAACTTCCTGCCTTACCCTTGTTTGCAATTCTTCATCAGAATACTGGGCTTTAAACGATTCTGTTGGAACAATTACAGCAACGATATCTTCTGTGCCCTCTTTTGTACCTGATTTTCTAAAAGCACCAAACACACACACTTCTGCAAACTTGTCACTTTTTTCAAGAACGGATTCCACCTCTTCAGGAAAAACCTTTTTTCCGCCTGAGAGCACAATCATATTTTTTATTCTTCCGGTTATATGTATATGACCGTCTTTGTCTATATTGGCAATATCACCTGTATGCAGCCATCCGTCGTGTGTAAACACCTCACCGGTCAGCTCAGGACGGTTGTAATAACCTTTCATTACCGAGCCGCCCTTTAAGAGCAGTTCTCCTGTTTTAGTATCGATTTTTGCCTGCACACTGTTAAGAGGCCGGCCGACAGAGGCTATATCGGAACATTTGTCATAGTTTACGCTGACAACAGGGCTGGTTTCTGTCAGCCCGTACCCCTGAAATACTCTTATACCGATTCTTTCAAAAAACTCGCCGACAGATACATCCAGAGGTGCCCCGCCCGATATACAGCCGTAAAATTTTCCGCCAAATTTTTTATGGATTTTATAAAACATAAGCTTTCTTATTGTGTATGACGGAATAAATTTTGTCGCAGCATACATAATTTTGAATAAGAATTGAGCCGGTTTTGGAGCAGCTTTTATTTCAGACTCTATACCCGCCTTTAAAAGTTTTAAAAACGCCGGCACAACTATCATAAAATTAATATTTTTCTCCTGCATGATGGAGAGTATATCCTTTGGTTTAAGGCTTTTGGTGTAATATATCGAAAGTCCCCAGCTCAAAATCATTGAAAATCCGACTGTCAATTCAAAAAGATGGTTCATGGGCAGAATAGACAACAAAGATGTTATTTGTTTGTTGCCAAAAAATTTCTTGTATAAATATGACAGATCACTCAGCTGGGTAAGCATATTGTTGAAGGATATTTCCACACCTTTAGGTGCACCCGTTGTCCCCGAAGTGTAAATAATAAGAGCCGTGGATTTTGAGCTGCGGTGGCGCCATTTTGCTTCATAATCCCGAGGCAGAGTATTTATTGATGCAATATCTGCATCCTCAGTGTCATCAAGACAAATAATATGCTTTATAGATTCAACCTCTTTTAAAAGTTCTTTTGCCGTTTGCAAAAACTGTCCGGACACAATAATCACAGAAGGTGTACAATCCTCTAATATTGATTTAAGCTCATATTTCGTAAGTTTTATATCAAGAGGCACCGTAATCATACCCGCAAGTATTGAAGCAAAAACTCCAGCCCCGAACTCCGGTCTTGATTCTGACAAAATAGCGAGCCTTTCTCCCTTAGCGACGCCAATATTTTTTATCAAATAACACCCTATCTTACGTGACAGCTCTCCTATACCTTTGTAAGTAAACTCATTCCATCCGTGCGCATTTCTTATCCCCAGTGCTATACGATTTTCATAATCCTGTGTTTTGTTCTGTAAAAAAAGCAGAATGTTTCTGTAAATTTTATCTGATTTTTCAGATGCACAAAAGTTATCTGTCCCCATTTAATTTCCCCGATATAAAACTATAAGATGCATTACAATTCATTATAAAATATTATTGCCGGCGTTTCCACTAATTTACATATAATTAACCAGATGGTCGAGTTAAAAAAAAATATTTATAATACAATATAATCAGGGGGAGTATATTAAATATGAAAAAGACTTTAGTATTGTTGATAATCGGAATGATTGTATTCTCAATGGCGGCAAAGGATTCGCAGGCTGCAAGAAAGTCAAAAAAATCAGCAGCAGTGGTCACACAAGACGACATAAACGCAATGACCGCAACAATAGACAACCTTACCCGCAAAGTTTATTCAAACTCCCTGTTTTCACCTGAAGACAATGCTAAAATGATAGAAGTTAAAATAAAACTCGACAATCAGATGCTTGTTTCTCCTGATTTATCACTTGCTCCGCTGTATTATAAAGCAGGAAACCTGTATCTTGCACGCGAATATAAAAAGGAAGCAATTGAATGTTACCAGACTATTTTAGAAAACTTCCCCGATACAGCACTTGCCCCAAAAGCAACACAGGCTCTGAAAAAACTGGGTGTTGAAATAGTAACTCCTGTTTCAGATGAAGAACAAGAAGCTGCTGAACCGGCTTCAATGCAATAGTTTTTTTGATAAAACTATCTCTTAAAAATATAACATCAAAAATAAAAAGCTCCGGATTGTTTTCCGGAGCTTTTTTATATTCTGTTTATCTTTAATTAGAAACTCGGACAATTAGAAGATGAACCTACAAAAGATGCACAGCTTGAATATGAACCGGCATCTCTGAACCACGGCATTTTACCGGTGCGAATAGCATATGAAGTACAAGCATAAGTTGAGTTAGTATCATTACATCCATCCCCCATTGCATAAACCCCGAATGCTGCTGCCTTACCGGATTTGTGACCAACAACAAAGCCGTGAATATCAATACCTATAGTATTCGGCTGCTGTGCTCCGTTTGTATCAACGTAGATATAACCGCCTTTTGACCGTGAAGATGTAATCTGCCAAGCCATACCATCAGCAGTCCACAAAGAAGGTGAAAAAGTGCCTGCACCAGAACCGCCAACATCAACCATTGACCAGGTAGATTGAGAAGGATCAGGATTAGGTATTTCGTTTACAACCTCTCTATACCAATTAAGAGTTTTAGAGCTTGAAAAATTCCAGAAATAAGAGTCTGTATGACGAACTTCTGCTGCCTGTGTTGCATTGCTTACAGACGAATACGCCTTTTTAGCAGCAGACACGTATCTAGCTTCATCAGAGTTATCCTTCAATGTAGGAACTGTCATTGCTGCAATTACACCTATAATCATTAGAGTAACAAGTGTCTCTGCAAGAGTGAATGCTTTAAGTTTTTGTGTTTTTTTCATAATCTATCCAATCTTTATTAAATTAACCTGCATTTAGTGTTGAGAACAGAGAGTTTGCTTTTTCCAGAATTTCCTCTCTGTAGCCCATAATTTCTTGTGTTTCCAGTCCAAGCTGTTCTCTGACAAGAGCTTCGTCATATATATCCGGCTCATCGTGCGAAAGAGCATTTGCCAGATAAACAAGTGTCGCAACCTCGGGCATAGAGGATGACATAGGGTCGTGATGATATTTTATACAGTTCGCCAGCATAACGGACAGTTTCCATTTTTTAGCCAGCAAAAACCCTAACTCGGCGTGGTTTGTGTGAAACACTTCATTTTCAGCTTCTATTATATCAGTGCCGTATTTAACCATCTCTCTTACTCTGTTATAAGAAACAGCATCACATATATTTAAGAGGATTTTGCCTATATCATGTAAAAATCCCATGGTAAAAGCATCACCGCTGTCTGTAAGATCAACTTTTGTAGCAAGTGTTTCACAAGCAACCGCACATCTGAGAGAATGTTTCCACATTTCTTTTCCGCCGTGAGAGGTCAGCATTGGTTTCATTGCGACTGTAATAATAATATTTTTAGTCTGTGACATACCAAGAAGCGCAAGCGCCTTTGATACAGAGGTAATTTCCTGCGCAAATCCGTAATAAGCCGAATTAACCAGCTTCAAAACCTGAGAGGTCAATGCCTGATCATAAGCCATAATCTCTCCGAGTTCTTTTGTCCCTGACTGGTCATCTTTAATAATCCCCAGTGCCTTAACAATGACGTTAGGCATAGCTGGAATATCTTTTATTTTGTCTATAAGCTCTTGAGGATTCGTCATAACTGCTCACCTTATCCTATACCTGTAAATGCTTTTTGATAGAAAGCATACTGCCGCCAGCACCAAAGCCCACAGCTATAATAAATAATACAAGTATAACTGTATTATTAGCAAGCAGAGGAGAGGCAACAACAAAAAACTCATGGACTTTTAACAGCCCGTTATTCACTGCGTTCAGCGGGAACAATGATATTAATGCGCCTAAAAATCCATATATTGCTCCCTGTAGAATTAAAGGAATTTTTATATACCAGTTGCTTACACCCATTAGACGCATTATTTCGATTTCTTCCTTGCGTGATTGAATAACCAACTGTATTGTATTATTTATTATCGTAATTGTCAAAATAGCCACAAGCACAACAACAACAAGGGTTATAGAGTGTACGACATTGTTAAACATCTGCATTTTTTTCGCAATGTCTTGCGCGTAGTTTAAATCTTCTACTCCGGCAAATGTTTTTATTTTGTTAAATACATCATTAATATTTTCCGGTTTATCCACTTTAACATGCAATGTGTCAGGCAATGGGTTTTCCATATCAGGAACATCGATTTCTCTTTGCATGTCAGCCCAGGATTTTTCTTTAGGAATAATTTTTACACGCTCAACATGCTCGAGTGCTCTTATCTCTTTTGCCATTGAATCAGTATTAGCCGATTCTTTAAGATAAACTGAAATTTCAAGCACATTCCCGAGTTCCTGAACAAAAGAAGTAATGGAAAGAGTTGTTCTAAACAAAGAACCGAAAATAGTCAATATAGCTGCCATCGTAGTAATAATAGCTATATTAATCCAGCCCGTCCTTTTAATACCGTATATAGTTTCGAGCCCTATTCTGTATACTATTCTCAGCTCTTTAAGCCAGTCCTTAGGAATATGGGCTTTAACTTTCTTTTTTATTATGGCTTTTGTTGACTCATCACTCATTTATTTTACTCTCAATTACTTTTATTATTCATAGGTACCGGCTTGAACATCTCTGATTATCTGACCGTTTTCAAGCGTAAGCACTCTTTTTCTGAAATAATCAACCATGGCATGATCATGCGTAGAAACCAGAACAGTAATCCCCTTCTGGTTAATCTGTTCAAGAATCTGCATAATCTCCATAGAGTTTTTCGGATCCAAGTTTCCTGTAGGTTCATCCGCAATCAATAACGGCGGCCCGTTAACAATAGCGCGAGCAATGGAAACTCTCTGTTGTTCGCCTCCGGAAAGCTCAGAGGCTTTTGCCTTCATTTTATTAACCAGACCAACAACTTTTAGAGCACCTGTCACTCTTGCTTCTATTTCTCTGGAGCTCATACCCAGTGTTCTTATTACATAGGCACAGTTGTCATATACGCTCTGGTTCATCAAAAGTTTATAATCCTGAAAAACAATCCCCATACATCTGCGAAGATTAGGCACCTTTTCTGAAGGAAGGTTAGCAATATTTATGCCGCCTATCATAACACTGCCAGAGGTAGGGGTTTCTTCCTTATAAAGCAGTTTCATCAAAGTTGATTTACCGGCTCCGGAAGAACCTGTAATAAACACGAATTCCCCCGACATTATATCGAGGTTGACATTCTTAAGTGCATAATTGTTTTTATATCTTTTTGTTACGCCGCGTAACTGAATCATCTTATTTTTACCCAACTTTCGTGTACTGTTTCCATTATAACTCGAATAAGAAACAATGGCAAAGCAGGGAAAATACGCTTAAACCTTGCAGGTTCTTTGACTGTACGGTAAAGCCATTCCAATCCCATTTTCCGGTAAACCTCAGGAGCACGTTTAATCTGACCTGACCAGACATCAAAACTTCCGCCCACACCGATAAATATCGTATGCGGCATTTGTTCTTTAAGTTTTGAGATAAATATCTCCTGTTTTGGAGCACCGAGTGCAACAAAAACAACTCTGGGGGAAATATTTTTTATTTCTTCTTTTATAAGCTCCTCCTGAGTTTCATCGAAATATCCGTTATGGATATAAGTGATATTCAGGTTATCAAACTCTTTTCTCAAATTTGCCGCAGCCTGCTGTACAACTTCTTCTTTCGCACCGACAAGCCCTATTGTATATCCCTCGAGTGAGCATAAGCCTATCAACTTTTTAGAAAACTCTATTCCGGGAATATTTTCCTGTTTTATTCCTTTGATTTTTAAAGCCAGCTTTATGCCGACCCCATCAGGAATAGACAAATCCGCCTCATTCAAAATTCTGCCGAACTCCTGATTTTTTGTGCCCAGAGATATCATCTCGGGATTAATCGTCACAACATGGAGTCCTCTGTTTTCTTTAAGATGCTGATGAACAAAAATCATCGCCTCGTTAAAAGTAAATAAATCAACCTCAAACCCTAGTACAGGTTCTGTCATTCTTTGCATCAATTCCATAATGTATTTAATTATATAGGGCAAAGATACATTTATCAAGACTGTTCGAGAAAAATTCGTGATAAGGCTCTGCCGAACAAAAACAGCCAGTGGCTGGTTTTGTGAGAGGTAAGCGACGTGAACGAATTTTTTGACAAAGCGAACAGTAGAGCGTAAGCGATACTTGTGAGCCTGTCACCGAAACTTAACTTCGTTAAGTTTCGGCGAGTAACACATTGAAAAGGTGAGCAGGTGCTGGCTGCGGTCAGCCGGCAGCAACTGCGACACTAGATTAAATTCTTTTATACAGCCGATTATTGTTATCTACGCTGTTTAATTTACTATTAGTGATAATCAGAACACCATCTCCTACAAAAGGTGTAGTTTTTATTTTTCTTGTTTAACTTTTTAAAAAATCACCCGTTATTTTAAATGTGAGCGTTATTTTTACACAGAGAATATACGGATAAACAAAAACTTATGAC
This sequence comes from Candidatus Gastranaerophilales bacterium, assembly GCA_944325565.1. Classification (GTDB taxonomy): domain Bacteria; phylum Cyanobacteriota; class Vampirovibrionia; order Gastranaerophilales; family Gastranaerophilaceae; genus Limenecus. The sequence goes on along the minus strand of CALVAT010000051.1, from coordinate 5,155 downwards.
TGAATCTTTGTATGGACAAGAAGCGTTTTTAAAAGTGGGCAACTATAACTCGAATGTGTTCGAAGCAATACTAGAAGCAAAGGATTACATCTCCAAAAACGATTGTCCGTTTTTAAGCATTGATATCTCCGGTTTGAACGTAATAGATGCTCTTAAAGTATGCGTATTAGCATCTACATATCATTTTGCTAAATACTGCAAAGGCCGGATAAGATGGTTTGTTAAAGATAGAAAAGTCAAAGACCAGATAGAACTTCTAAAGCTGGATAATGTAGAAATAGAAATCAAACCGGCTCGAAGAAACTATGCGGATTTTGGAGAAATACCGTTAAGAAACTTAAGACTTTGCCATTAATTTTTAGGACGTCATATTATTTTGATGTAGAATTGAATATATGAGTCAGGAAAATATTATTGAAGTTTGGAATGCAGTGTTGAATGTTTTGGAGAAACAAATCTCCGAATCTACTTTTGCAACCTGGATTTTGCCGTTAGAGCCGCAATATTACGACGATAACTGTTTTGTTGTGCATACAGGACAGGCATTTGCAGTCAATCTTTTGAGAGGCAATCACTACAACCAGATATCAGAAGCTGTAAAAAATGTTCTTAACAAAGAACTGGAAGTAAAGATAATCTTTGATGAAGAACTTCAAAAAAAGATAGAAAAAAAATCCAAAGCACGCGCTGCAGCGCAACAAACTCCGGAACAAACTCAAAAGCCAAAATATGACAGCCTTACACAGATGCAGTCCTCAAACTTAAATTTAAAATACAAGTTTGAAAATTTTGTAGTCGGCTCAAACAACAAACTAGCCTATGTTACGGCCCAGACTGTAGCTCAGAAACCGGGAGAAAAATACAATCCTCTATATATTTACGGCGGCCCCGGACTCGGCAAAACTCATATAATGCAGGCCATAGGCCATTACATCATCAAAAACCGTCCTGAATTAAAAGTGCTTTTTATCACATCTGAAGAATTTGTTAACGATGTCGTGAACGCTCTTGCCAGAGGTGATGAAAAAACAAAAAACATGAACAAATTCCGCAAAAAATATAGAGAAGTCGATGTGCTTTTGATTGACGATATACAGCTTATTGCTGGAAAAACAAGGACTGAAGAAGAGGTATTCAACACCTTTAACACTCTGCACAGTGCAGGAAAGCAGATTGTTCTGACCTCTGACAGAACCCCAAAAGAAATCCCATCGCTCTCAGACAGGCTTATAAGCCGTTTTGAATGGGGATTGATGGCAGATATCCAGCCACCAGATATTGAAACCAGAATGGCAATTTTATCCAATCTTGCTAGAGATTCCAGTATTGAAGTGCCCAACAATATCATAGAGTTTCTTGCAACTGTCTATGCCAGCAATATTAGAGAGCTGGAAGGCGCTTTTAACCGTGTTACGGCGTATGCAAGTATTAACGAAACGCCCCTGACCATTGAAAATGTCAAAAAGATTATAAATTATGAAGAAAAAGAAAACGTATTTTCTTTTGACGGGATAGTAGACGAGGTTGCAGCGTATTACAATGTTTCGGCCAAAGACATTAAAGGCTCAAGCCGCAGTGCAAAAATAGCTGAAGCACGGCAGGTCGCTATTTATCTTTGCCGAGAGCTAACCAGGCAGAGTCTTCCTGCAATCGGCGATTTTTTTGATAAAAAGCACACAACTATTCTGTATTCCTACGACAAGGTTAAGGCCGAATTAAAAACAAACAATTCGCTTGCTCACAGTATAGAAATGATAGCCAAACGTCTGAACACATAAGAAAGTAAGTTTTTTCCGTTTGAAAAGTTATTGATTATTCCACTTTTCGCTTAATTCTTCAGCGATTTTTATACCGGTGGGCGTTGTTGCAAGCCCCGCTTCTGAACTTTCTTTGAGTTTTGGCGACATCATTTCTCCAACCTGCTTCATTGCGTCAACAACTTCATCAACCGGAATAACAGATTTTATACCGGCAAGCGCCAGTTCTGCCCCGACAACAGCATATATGGAGAGAAAGGCATTGCGTTTTACACACGGGATTTCTACAAGACCGGCAACAGGGTCGCAAACAAGCCCCATAATGTTTTTTAATGTTAAAGCCGCAGCGTTAATAATTTGCTCATTTGTTCCGCCGTATAACTCAACTATTGCAGACGCAGCCATTGCTGATGCAACTCCGCATTCACTCTGACAGCCAGCCACTGCTCCGGCAAGAGCGAGTTTGTTAGACACTATTTTACCTATCAGCCCCGCTGTTATAAGGGCATCGGCTTCGCGTTCTTCATCAACCTCTAATTCTTCTGAAACTGCAATGATTACAGAAGGGACAATACCGCACGAACCGGCCGTCGGGCACGCTGCAATTTTACCCATTCTTGCATTTTGTTCTACTGTGGCAAGCGAATATTTCAAAATTTTTTGATGAAGGCCTCCGAACAAAGATTTTCCATTTTTATACATTGCAACAAGTTTTGCACAATCATCGCCGCACATACCGCCGGCGGACTTTTCATCAGATTGCAGTCCTGCATTTATTGCGGCTTTCATCGCTGCAATAATTTCCTTAACCCTTTCTCTTATTTCACGTACGGGTTTTTCTGTATTTTCGGATTCTAAAAGCTGGCAAATCTCATATATTTTCTTGCCTTTATTTTCTGCAGTTTCAAGTATGTCAGCAAAATTTTTTAAATTCGTCATTTTTTTAGCACTTCTATATTTCTTATCAGATAAACTTCTTCTATTTTTTTCAATTCGCTTATTATGTAATCACTAATACAGCCATCCACACAAATACCCATAGAGGCCTGCTGTCCCTTCGCCTTTCTATCGCAATGCATTGAAGCTATGTTTATATCCTGTCCCTGCAGCAATGCTGTCACGCGGTATATCATACCTGGTTTGTCTTTGTATATTAAAATGAGAGTGTCATAATCTCCGTTAATATTGAACTTATACCCGTTTATTCTGGTAATAGCAACTTCGCCCGCACCTGCAGAAATACCGCTTATCGTCATTTTGCCTATAGAGGAGTTTTCAAGAATAATATCTACTGAATTCGGATGGCGCGTATAATCCTCACGGTATTCAAAGTTATAAGAAATTCCCAGCTTGTCTGCTTCATTGCAGGCATTTTTTATATTTTCGTTATCAACGTCATAGCCCAGAACGCCGCCTAAAAGCCCCTTATCAGTACCATGTCCGCGCCCTGTTTTGGCAAAAGAGTTATAAAGCCTGAAGGTGACTTTATCAGGTCTTTCACCAAAAATCTTACCGGCAAGATAACCTATGCGCACTGCACCGGCAGTATGAGAACTGGAAGGCCCTATCATCACAGGCCCTATTACGTCAAATAATGTTTTGGCTTTTTCCATAATTTACCTTAATTTCTAACTAATCTAGTGTCGCAGTTGCTGCCGGCTGACCGCAGCCAGCACCTGCTCACCTTTTCAATGTGTCACTCAAAAAATTCGTTCACGTCGCTTGGCTCCTTATCACGAATTTTTCTCGAACATCTATAATTTTATACATCTTTAAAGCGTTTGGTCAATTCTTCCGTACAATCAGATAAATTTTACTTTGATTTTATTTAAATTTCTTAATATAATAAAAATGCATCTTTTAATAGCATAGGGGGATTTTATGACAGAGCAACAATCGGGATTAAGAAAACTAACCACACTCCAGCTCTTAAACTTCTGTTTGGGATTTTTTGGTTTACAATTTGCGTGGCAGATGAGAATAATTTTATCCGGCCCTGTTACTGAGGGTCTTGGCGCATCGCCTTTTATTTTCGGTTTAATATGGCTTGCAGGGCCTGTTACAGGTATGGTTGTACAACCTATTATAGGCGCGATGAGCGACAGTACTAACACGATTTTCGGCCGAAGAAGACCGTATCTTATGCTGGGAGCAATCCTTGCAGCAATTGCCCTATGGGCATTTCCTAATTCTGAAGGTATCGCTAATATACTGGCGGCAAAGCTTCATATTGGACTCCCTGAATTCGGAGGATTGATTGTTGCTGCCATCATGATCTGGGTTATAGATGCCTGTGTAAATGCAGCTCAAGGCCCTTATAGAGCACTTATTCCCGACAATATTGTTCCAGAACAACACTCAATAGCAAATTCCTATTTGAGTTTTGCTATCGGACTGGGTTCTGTTATTGCCGCTGGCACTGCTCCTTTTCTTAACTGGGCTTTTGATTATCAAATGTCTATAGAGGCTCAGTTTATTATGGCTGCTCTGGCTTTTTCACTGGGTATGACATGGACGTGTATAACATTTAAAGAACGTCATTTTGAAAAAAACAAAGAAGATGAAAAAAACGCAGAAAAAAAACCGACCTTTATGGATAATTTTAAAACATTCTTGCAGTCTTCACCTGAAGTTTACAAAATCTGCATGATGCAGTTTTTTACCTGGATAGGCGTTATGTGTATGTTTATTTTCTTTACACAGTTTTCTATTCACACAGTATTTAATGTTCCCGATTTAACAAGCGTATCAGATGAGCTGGTAATGCAATATGAGAATGCAACAGCAGATGCAACAAACTTTTCTTCAATATGTTTTGCTGTATTGAATCTTGTTTGTTTTCTGGTTTCTATCCCGATAGGAATTTTATCAACAAAATTCGGAAACAAAAAAGTTCACGCTTTCGCACTTTTGACAATGACAGCAGCATATCTATTAATGGCACTCACAAAAAATCCTAAAGCAATAATGCTGTTAATGGGTATTGCCGGAATCGGCTGGTCAAGCATACTGGCTCTGCCGTTTGCTATGCTGTCAGAGTATATTAAAAAGGGCTCAGAAGGCGCAGTTATGGGAATCTTTAACATATTCATTGCCGGCCCGCAGGTGCTTGTTTGTACTCTTGTAGCATGGTTTATCTCAAAGTGTGAAATACATCTGACAGGCGGTTTGATAAATTACCACTGGGAATACTCCTTTTATGTAGGAGCTCTGGTTTTATTTACAGCACTTGTCATAACCAATTTAATAAAAGAAAGAAAATCAGAATAAAATTATTTTAATTTAAACTTCTAAACACCCGGGGGACAAGCCTTCGGGTGTTTTTGTAAACTTTTGTAACAAATTAAGTATATATTGAATATAGCGTTTTTATTTTGTTTTTATATATATGTAAGTTA
>CALVAT010000050.1 GCA_944325565.1 Candidatus Gastranaerophilales bacterium | reverse complement strand
AAAACTTCCGTCGTATATATCGGCATAAGCATAGGATAAGTCATTGCAAGAAAACTTATTAATGCGATATAAACGAGTAGAATTGCAATAGACGGGCTTTTAGAAACATAATCTACGCCCTCAAACAGACCTTCAAGAATCGTTTCATTTTGAATATTACCGCTCTTTTCCTCTTTAAAACGAAGCCGGGCAACAAGTATTGTTACAGGAATAAAACACAAAAAATTAATAAAAAAGCACATAACAGCACCAACCGTAGCAAGCAATACTCCTGCAACAGCAGGGCCGACAAGACGTGCAACGTTAAAGCAGGTAGCATTCAGTGCAATAGCATTGCCAAGATCGTGTTTGTCATCAACAAGATCAACATACATTGACTGTCTTAACGGGCCGTCAACCGCTGCAATAATATTCAAAAACACCGCCAGAAGTGTTATGCTCCACAACTGAACCTGGTGAGAAAGAGTGAGTGCCGATATCAAAAATGCCTGTATCATATACAAAATCTGTATCAGCATCAAAAGTTTATGTTTACTGAATTTATCAATTAAGACACCTGCAAACGGGGTAAGTAAAAACAAAGGCAATGCACCCAGAAACATTATCGTCCCCATTATAAAAGGAGATTTTGTCATATCATACACAACCCAGCTTATTGAGATGTTTTGAATCCAGATACCGATTTGTGCGACCATTAAGCCCGGAAAAAACAATCTGAAATTACGATATTTTAATGCTCTGAAAATTGCTGCTACTCTGTTCATGTTATCAATAGTTCCATTTTATAAAAATTGTTAAAAATGTAATCCTCTTGTTTTAAGGATTACATTTTTCAACAACATATTAATACCTGATAGGCGCTATCAGTCAAATCTTTATAAATTTTTTATATACGTTTTAACCATTCGGCTATGTCTTTATCCACGCCTGAGCCGCCTTTGCCGTATACAACAAACGGAGAAAGAACTTTAGCACCTTTAGCGAGTTTTTCCATATCTTTATCTATGGTATATCCGCCACCGCCGCCGTGGGTAACGAAAGGCACAATTGTTTTGCCTTCAAAATTATTTTCAGCCAAAAATGTCATAACAGGCGGAGCCATTGTGTACCACCATGCCGGAGTGCCGACAAAAATTACGTCATAAGAGCTTACGTCTTTGTTGTGTATGGGTGGGTGGATTCCCTTTTCTTTCTGTTCTTTTGCTATGCCGTAGGCTGTTTCGTTGTAATCAGACGGATACGGCGTAACAGGGGTAATTTCAAAGATATCTGCGCCCGTTTGGGTCTGAATTTTTTCAGCAATTGATTTAGTGTTTCCACTCCACGAAAAATATGCTACCAGAATTTTCTTATCCATAAGACCTCCTATCTTGGTTTGTGCTGTTGCATTAGCAATCTGATATACAGCCATACCTGTTATAAAAAGTACAGGCAGAAGAATTAGCAATATTTTTTTCATTAGGCCTCCTTTGCTTTTGAATTTAATTTTAGTACTTTAGAGCAACTATCAGTCAAGTATACTCTTGAGCAATTTTTTTAAATTTTGTAATTTACTATAAATTCTACAAACTCAGGGCTGTAGTGGTCGCAAAACAGGCTTTTGCCAGTATCTAATGCTCTTATTTTATTCAGGTCATCTTCAGCAAGTTCAAAATCAAAGATATTGAAGTTTTCTTCCATTCTGTTTTTGTGTATTGATTTTGGTATTACAACAATACCTTCCTGTGTTAAAAATCTTAAAGCAACCTGCGCAACTGATTTTCCGTATTTTTGACCGATTTCTGTAAGTTTTTCATTATGGAAGTAATTGTTCTTTCCTTCTGCAAAAGGCCCCCAGGACATAATTTGTGTATTATGTTTTTTCATAATTTCTTTAGCTGTTTTCTGTTGTTGGAACACATGTGTTTCTACCTGATTTATCATCGGTTGTATTTTACAGAAGTGTGATAAATCCACAAACCTGTCTGGGTAAAAATTGCTGACACCGATTGCGCGCGTTTTTCCGTTTTCGTATGCTTCTTCCATTGCTCTATAAGTACCGTAATAATCATTAAACGGCTGGTGAATTAATATCAAATCAAGATAATCTGTCTGCAGTTTTTTTAATGATTCATCAATTGAAGCTTTAGCCTTTTCATAGCCGCCATTTGATACCCATACTTTTGTGACAAGAAAGATATCTTTTCTGTCTATGCCGCTGTTTTTTATAGCCTTGCCCACAGCCTCCTCGTTAAAATAGGCCTGTGCTGTATCTATTAATCGATATCCAACCTCCAACGCTTCTGACACAACTCTTTCACATTCGTTGTGCTCAGGTACCTGATAAACGCCAAAGCCTAAAATTGGCATTTCTACATTATTATTTAATTTTACTGTTTGCATGGTTTTTCTCCTTTGTTTTATTGGGAATTTTTAAATTGTGGTTAGATAATATTTATTATGTTAAAAAATATTTTATGTAAGAACAATATCAAAATATCAAAAAAACAATCACGGCTTACAAAGTAAGCCGTAGGGGGTTCGGGGCTGAGCCCTGATGGAATTTTGATTAGAGATTTTTAAACGAAGGAATGAAAATTTACCGTACCGAATTTGACATTTTGTGAGTGGACGGAAATTTTCGTTTCTGAGTTTTAAAATCTCTTTTGATACAGCGTGTTTTTCTTTTTTGGTTCGTTTTTTCTTTTTGCATCGCAAACAAAAAGAAAAAATGAACATAAAGAAAAAGATTTATAGATAGAGACAAGTATCTAAAAAATATTAGTTTTCTTTTTTATTTGTTCATTTCTTTAATATTTATACAACACGCAGAAGCTTCGCTTCTGCTTAGCTTGCCTCCATTTCGAGTTGACATTTAGTCAACTCAAAACGGAGTCCTTGACCAAAAGAGAAAGAAACGAACCATACCTTAAAGGGCATCCTGATATGTACGGCTCGTACCTCGCCTACATCTCAAGCAAGAAAGAGAAAAGAACGCTAACCAAAAAACTAACAGTGTTTAGTCGTATTCCTGCGGCAGAGCCGCTGTCTTGAATTTGCTTTGCGCTCGGTACTGCCGTTCGCTGCGCTACGCCTTAGCTCACTTTGTACCTCGCTTACCGGACTAGCTCCTTTCCATCGCTGCGTCCGTCCGCAAATCCGCACACTGCTTACGCAGTAATTTATATAAAAAACGAATATCATTTTTCTATCTACATAATAAATATTATCAAAGTACAATTAAAGTGTTCTTTCAAAATAAATTTAAAAATTTGATTAATCCTTAAATTCACACGCCTTAACCGAACCGAGTTTATGAATATCTTCATCCGTTCGGTTGCCGTAAATAGTGATTTTATTCAATTCTGTTTCAATATTGCCAAATTCCTCATCGGTCAACACAACATCGGCTGCACCAAGATTTTCAACAACCCTTTCATCTTTTCTCATACCCGGAATAGGTACAACATGAGGATACTTGTGGAGCATCCAGGCTAAAGAAAGCTGAGCAGGAGTAACACCTTTTTGGTCAGCAACAGCGTAAAGCAAATCTAAAAGCGGCTGGTTTTTTTCAACATTTTCAGGGTTGAATCTTGTTATCACACGTCTTACATCATCACCTTTGTATTCCATGTTTTTATTATATTTGCCGCTTAAAAAACCACTCGCCATCGGAGAAAATGCAACAAAACCGATATTCAATTCTTTACAGGTCGGGATAACATCTTTCTCGAACATTCTCTCCATCATAGAGTATTCGCTTTGAATAGCGTTCAGCGGAGTTACTGCGTGGGCTTTTCTTATCTGTTCTTCAGTTGATTGCGATTGTCCCCACGCACGAATTTTTCCTTCTTTTATAAACTCGCCCATCCATTGAGCAACCTCTTCTACATTAGAATCAAGAGGAACTCTGTGTTCATAATAAATGTCAATATAATCTGTTTGCAGTCTTTTTAAAGAGTCGTTGAGTGCATTTGTTACACCTTTTTTGCTTAATTTACCTTCTGGAATATCCTGGCCGGGTTGGAATACAGGCACAAATTTTGTGGTTAAAACAATTTTATCTCTGAACGGTTTTACAGCTTTACCCACTAATTCTTCGTTAACATAAGGCCCGTAAGCCTCTGCTGTATCAAACAGTGTGCAACCCAAGTCATAGGCTTTACGCATAAGTCTTATGGATTCTTCTTCTGTCGGGATTGCTCCGTAGCCGTGGCTAAATCCCATACATCCCATTCCTACGGCCGAAACCTCAATATCACGCAGTTTTCTGTATTTCATAACTCATTCCTTTCTATTTTTATCTGATTAATTTAAATATTGTTTAAATATTGCTGTTAGTTGTATATTGCAAAATTTATCCGTCCAATCAAGCGGTTCAAATTTGCCGTCAGACATACACCAACATGTCATCATCCCGTAAAGCTCACTTATAATAATGTGAGTCAGCAGCTCTACAGGGGTATTTTCTTTCAGTTCACCGTGTTTTACGGCATTATCAAGAATCTGCTTAAGCATATCAAAATCATAAGCCCATTTTTGCCCGTCTTTATTTTCAGGAACGTTATTCGGATCCAAAACATCTCTTGTCCACTGACGGCAGACGTGAATACCGCAAGATTCAACACACTCCATAAATCTATGAAAATAATGACACAGTTTTTCTACTATTTTTAAATTCTGCATATCCTGCAGCTCCTTTGCTATTTCGCTAAAAGGAGCTCTACTTATTTCAAGAACAATATCTTCTTTTCTTTTGAAATAAGTATAAAAGGTTCCTTTTGCAACACCTGCTTTTTTAGTAATATCCTCAACGTTTATGGCGTCGAACCCGTTTTCTTTGATAAGTTCCAGACCTGCCGTTATGAGCTTGCGTCTTGTTTCTTGTGCTGCTGTTTGCCTTTTATTCATATTATTAAACCTGTATTTGTTATTACAAATACAGTATATCATTTTGATGACTCAAAGTCAATGACTTAAAGTCAATCACTTTTATTATTGTCAAACTTTTCTTTCAATCTATCCAGAAATAGCTTTGCAGCAGGTGAAAAGACCTGATATTTTTTCCATACAATATCCAATCCGGATTCTAATTTTGGCGACAGGGGTTTAAAACACAAATTACTGTTACCTGTTGTATTAACCAGTTTATCAAGTGTTACGGCATAACCCATTCCTGCGTCTACCATAATTGCAGCATTGTAAACAAGATTATATGTAGCGGTAATATTGAGTTTTTCAAACTCTTCTCCGAACCAATCCAAAAAACCGCTGTCTGCAGAGTACTTTCTTGACATTTGACGCGAGGCAAGCAAGGGTACGCCTGTTAAATCCCTCAATGTCACAGCTTGTTTTTTGGCTATAGGGCTATCTTTTCTTGCAATAACACCCCATACATCTTTATCTGGCAAAGTTATATTATCATATTTAGATAAATCAATAGGTTGAATCAATATTCCGAAATCTAAAAGACCACGGTCTAGCTTTTCAGTAACATCCTCAGCATTACCGCTGTAGATATGAAACTTTATCTCCGGATATTGATTTTGCAGCTCTTTCATCACATGCGCAATATGTCTCATTGAGTCAGTTTCGCCGCAACCTATGTAAATATCACCGCCCACTATATCTTTTATGGCGCGAAAATCAGCCTCGGTTTTTTCAACCATATCAACAATTTCTTCCGCTCTTTTTCGGAGCATCATACCTTCAGGAGTAAGTGAAACTCTGTATTTTCCTCTAATCAAAAGTTTTTGTCCTAGTTCTTTCTCTAAATCCTGCAATTGTCTTGAAAGTGTAGGCTGTGTAAGATGCAGAGAATTTGCGGCAGCCGTAATGCTGCCCTCTCTTGCCACGGTCAAAAAATATCTTAAAACTCTGAATTCCATACATTTATTATCTGATTTTTAAATATGCCTGTCAAGTATTTTTATGTATGTAATATAAGTATTTGCTATTTTATAAAAATAATAAATAATATGAATATGAACAGAGATAAAATTCTTCAAAACCTTAAAGACGCAAACTGTGCTCCTGATTTAATTAACAGCTTTTTCGATTTTGAAAAGGACTGTAATACATTTGAACAATTAAAATTGCTTACCCGCCACAAATCAGAACTTCTGGACAATCTGCATAGATGTCAAAAACAGATTGATTGTCTGGACTTTCTCATTTTCAATCTTGAACAAAAAATAAAAACACTCTGAACATTAATAAAAAGGAGATATACATAATGGAAATATTAAAAGTAACAACCCCGCGCGGACTTGAACTAAAAGGAGCAATATTCGGCGATGAAACTAACGATACGGTGCTTATTATGCTCACAGGCATCTGTTCTAATGTGTTCCAAAATGAGCTGTTGTACACAACAGGAAAATTGCTCAGCGAAAACGGGATTACCTGTATAATTGCTCACGCCCACGATTCTTTCTCCTGTTTTGCCTACAGTGATTTTTCAACAGGAAAACAAAGACATGCCGGCACTTTTAATGATGATTTCAACATGGTTTATGAGGATGTTGAAAGCTATGTTAAATACGCAAAAGAAGAAATGGGTTTTAAAAACATAATCCTTGGCGGACATTCGCTCGGGTCGAACAAAATTATACACTATCTTGGCAATACACCTGATAATTTTGTGGACTATTTTATTGTTTCATCTCCGGTGGACATAATGCACTGGTGGAACGTTATGCCAAATATCGACACCTGTTTTGAAACGGCGAAGAGCTGGGTTGAAGAAGGCAGAGGCGATGATATTTTGCCGTTTTTATTCGGCGGATTTTCACCGATGACAGCTAATACTGTTTTAGGTTTTTACAACGCAGAGAACCTTAAAAACTGCCCGGTATTAAGCGTGGAAGGTGAGACAGACTCTCTGTACAACATAAAACCAAACGGTTCTTTTGTTATAGGCTCGAAAGATTCTGTAACAGGCGATAGCCCGAAAGGATTTATGGAAACCCTAAACTCGTGGACAAAAGACCCAAAACATAATCAGGTCATAGAGGTAGAAAATGCCTCACATATTTTCTATGGAAAACATCACGAATATGCTCAGGTTATATTAGAATGCATTCAAAATCATTTTTGCCTTGCAGAAGCAGTCTAAAAAAGGAGGATTATTATATGCACCCGACTCCAATTACACAAAAAATAAAGACAGAACAAATAAAAGACAAAACCTTTGATGAAGAAAGAGCCCTGTATAACATAAAAGATACAGAGGTTATAAACTGCACATTTGCTGGCGAAGCCGACGGTGAATCCGTCCTTAAAGAAGGAAGAAACTACAAAGTAAAAAACTGCTCTTTTTCATTGCGCTATCCTATGTGGCACGCACAAAAATTCATCCTCATAAATTCATCAATGGATGATAAAACAAGAGCACCTCTGTGGTACTGCAAAGACGGCGAGATAAACAACTGCAAAATAGACGGTGTAAAATGTCTTAGAGAATGCCAAAACATACTGGTAAAAGGCAGCAATATTGTTTCTCCGGAATTCGGCTGGAAATGCAGCGATATAACAATTACTGATTCGACTGTTGATTCAATGTATTTTTTGTTTGAAACAAATAACGTTGAAATAAAAAATCTGACAATGACCGGCAAATATTCGTTTCAGTATATGAACAATCTTCATATAACCGATTCAAACCTCGATACAAAAGATGCCTTCTGGCACAGCAAAAACGTTCTTGTAGAAAATTCCGTTGTAAAAGGCGAATATTTAGGCTGGTTTTCCGAAAACCTGACAATGATAAATTGCAGAATTATCGGCACTCAGCCCCTGTGCTACTGCAAAAACTTAAAACTTGTAAACTGCACTATGGAAAATACTGACTTGGCTTTTGAATATTCGGATGTAGATGCAGATATTATAGGACATATAGATTCGGTTAAAAATCCGAAATCAGGTACAATTGTTGCTGACAGCGCGGGAGAAATTATTGAAGAAGACGCTATTATGCCTTGCAGCGGAAAAGTAATAATCAGACAACCCGAAGCCGCAGACGGAACAAACGGCTAAATAAACACAAAACAAAAGTACAGCCGAATAAGTCAGGTTGTACTTTTGCATTTTATTTATATATTGATAATATCTGTTAGTGAATCGTAAACCCGCCGTCTACAGAAATTGCCGCACCGTCAACGAATGTTGCATAAGGTGAGCATAACCACATAACAGCGTGAGCTATTTCATAAGGTTCACCCAATCTGCCTTTGGGAATATCTCTTACCATAGCTTCTTCCATTGCAGGATTCCGTTTTATGATATCTTTTGCCATAGGCGTAAGAATTACACCCGGAAGTACGGCGTTAATTCTGATGCCTTTTGAAGCATAATCGATGGAAGCAGTTCTTGTTAAACCGATTATTGCATGTTTGCAAGCTATATACGCAGCCTGTCCCGGAAAGCCGGTAATCCCGCCTTGAGAAGATGTATTAACAATGCAGCCTTTGCCCTCTTGTTTCAGCATCTGTATAATTTCATATTTCATACAGTTCCAAACCCCTTTAAGATCGACCGCTACAGTTTTATCGAATTCTTCATAAGTAATTTCAGCCATAGGTTTTTGTGGTGTTTGCACTCCTGCGTTGTTAAATCCGCAATCTAAACGGCCAAATTTTTCAACAATCCAATTTATCATAGTTTCAACCTGTTGCGGGCTTGACACATCACACTTGTATTCGAATGCACAAAAACCAGCATCGGTTAATTCTTTAACCTGTTCGCTCATATCAAGAACATCCGACAATATAACTTTGGCTCCTGCTTTTGCAAACTCTTGAGCCGTTGCAAGCCCTATGCCCTGTGCAGCACCTGTAACTAAAACAACTTTGTCTTTAAAACATTCTTTCATATAATTTACTCTCCTTAAAATTATTGTTATATATTTTGGCCTAACTCATAAGCCTGTTTTGGATATTGGGTATTGTTTACGTCTCCCGCTGTCCAAACACCAGAGGCAATAACTTTTCCAGCATCAGACCAGCCGAGGTAATTTAACAACGTTTCATAATGGTTTATGATAGGCTGTGCTTCTTTTGTTGAGGTATCAGCATATGTCATAAGCAACACGGCCTTTTTAGGAACATGAATTTGTCCGTTAATAGCATAAAATCTGTCTATTACAGCTTTTATCTGTGCAGAAATCCCAAAATAATACATAGGAGTAGCAAACACAACCGCATCCGCATCAACGATATTTGCCTTTACAAATTCAAAGTCGTCTTTAAATACGCATTGTCCGTTCATACCGCATTTATTGCATGCAACGCAGGGGTGAACATCTTTAAATGCAGAATCAAAACGCACTACATTATGCCCTGCTTCCTGCGCACCTTTTATAAAATTGTCTGCGAGCGTATTGGAATTTCCGTTTTTTCTCGGACTACCCGTAATAACAAGTATCTTCATATTTTTATCTCCTTTTATAATTCTATTATTTGCACATCCTGCGGATGTTCCTATAACAACAGCACCGGCAGCGGCAATAATTGTATTTTTTATAAAATTTCGTCTGTCCATATTCTATTTTAATACTCTGTAAGTTCTTACTACTATTTTAGGATACAGCCTTAGAGTTACTCTAAGTCAAGCAAAAATATAAATATCCTCAAGATACGAATATTTTTGCCGGAATTCTTTTATGCTATAATCTGAACAATCAATATAGTAATTATAAAGTCATTTTCAGACTTGCAGGGAGAATAAAGAATGTTTGACAGTTTATCTGATAAATTACAGGAAATAATAAGAAAAACTTCGGGTAACGATAAATTAACCGAAGACAATATGCAAGACGCCCTGCGAGAAATCCGCCGTGCGCTTCTGGAAGCAGATGTTAACCTGAGAGTCGTTAAGGCTTTTGTTGCATCAATAAGAGAACGTGCCGAGGGAGAAAATGTTGTACAGGGCGTTAATCCTGCTCAACAGCTTATAAAAATAGTAAATGATGAACTGGTAAAATTACTCGGTGAAAAGAATGAACCTCTTAATCTTAGCGGACATCCTTCAATAATTATGATGCTCGGGCTTCAGGGGTCCGGTAAAACAACTTCGAGTGCAAAACTTGCCGTTAAACTGAAAAAAGAAGGCAAAAATCCCCTGCTTGTGGCCTGTGACGTATACAGACCGGCTGCTATTACTCAGTTAAAAACATTGGGGCAACAAATAGGAACCGAAGTTTTTACAATAGACGGCTGTACAGATGTACAAAGAATTGCATCAGAAGCTCTGGAATATGCTAAAAATAACGGATATAACGTTGTTATCTTAGATACAGCAGGACGTTTGCAAATAGATACACAGATGATGGCAGAGCTTTTATTGTTAGACCGAGTATTCCATCCGCAGGAGAAACTGCTTGTTGTAGATGCAATGACAGGTCAGGAGGCTGTTAACGTTGCGGAAAACTTTAATGAACAGCTGGAAATTACAGGGCTTGTGCTTACAAAACTAGACGGTGATTCAAGAGGCGGTGCTGCGCTGAGCGTTGTTTACTGCACGAAAAAACCGATTAAATTAACAGGTGTTGGCGAAAAAATTGACGCGCTGCAAGACTTCCACCCGGACAGAATGGCAACAAGAATACTCGGGATGGGGGACATCGTTTCTCTTGTTGAAAAGGCTCAGGAAAACTTCGACGCCAAAAAAGCTGAAGAACTTGAGAAAAAAATGCGTAAAGCAGAATTTTCCTACAACGACTTTTTAAATATGCAAAAAACAATGAAAAACTTCGGTTCACTGGATCAACTGCTCGGTATGCTGCCGATCCCCGGACTTAAAAAAGATGACAGGCAGCTTATTGCCAACGAAGGCGAAAAACATATGAAAAGGATAGAAGCCTTTATACAGAGTATGACACCGGAGGAAAGAGACAATCCTTCATTAATTAACTCCAGCCGCAAAAAACGTATTGCAAAAGGTTGCGGAATGGAACTGCATGAAATAAATCAGTTCATATCACAGTTTGAACAAATGCGTAAAATGATGCAAGGGTTTACAAAAATTTCTGACGGTGTAAAATCGGGTAAAATTAAAATGCCTAAACTTCCCAAAGGCTTTGGCAAACACAGCAAACTTCCTTTTTAAAACATTGTGTTATCCGGCTCTACTTCTCCGGCAGTTTGATTATTTTTTACACCCTTAAAATTAAGCGCCTGTTTAAAATCTATATTTTTAAAATCTATAGAATCAATGGCATCATCCCATTTGTCGTGATATTTTTCGGCGACTTTACTTCCTGCATAAGATCCGATACTCAAGGCACCAAATAAAGCAGGATATTTGATAAACCATTTTCTGTTATCCACAGCAAGAGAAACACCTGAGATTAAAACAGTCGGAATAAGTGAATTTGCGATAAGTTCTTTAGCCGTTCTTTTCATTTTATTATTATATCCTTCTGTTTTAGCCACAGACATACCCGTCAAAGCCAGCATAGGGGCGGCCGTCAATAAACTCATATTAGGCAAAGACAACACAGTAAAAGCTGTTTTTTTAAACTGGTCGTTAACATAATTAAAATTTTTAAAAACATTGCTTTCAACGAGAATCTTGTTTTTTTCTGATTGCTGATCAAGTTCCTCCTGCTTTTTAAAATAAGGTCTATTAAGAATAAACTTATGCGCAAAAGAGTTTGCCCAAATTGCACCCAATATCCCGCCCAGAGTAACGATAAGAGCGCCAATAGTCTGTCTGGCTATATATTCGGTTTGCTTAAGCACAACTTTATTAAAATGATTTTTATTGCATAAGGCTTTAGCTATCGGGTTCGTTATAATAAACCCGAGCATTGAACCAGATAGCATTGCGCTGTCCTTAACAAGCACTGTCTTTTTTTTATGCGGCTTGGCTTTTTCATAATCCTGCAGCGTTTTACCCGTGCTCACAGCAAGGAACACAGTTGGGGCCAATATTCTCGGTCTTGTTAGCGCTTTTGATACCTGTTTGATATTCATGTCATTTATCCGTAAACTCGCTGTGCAAATAATATTAAACCCCTAAATATATTTTTTTGCCTCATTCATGTAGATTGTAAAGATTTGTAACAGTATATACTCAAAAGTGAAATTTCAAAATTTGTATATACTTTATATATATGTAAGCATTAAATAAACAAAACGAGAAACCTAAAACAAACATCATAAAACAATTTTAAATAAGATGAGACTTTCACACTAACACTAACTAACCTACCTAACTTCCTAACCTTCCCTTCCTATTAAAAGTATTGCTCTAATGAAAATTAGAGCTTTTTTTTGCTGTTAAAATACTTGATAGTATAATATCTGTATATGCTGTAAAAAGGTAAAAAAATGAAATCAGTAAAAGAAGTTGTAACCGAATCAAAAATTTTAGACAGGTTAAAAAATACGCCGCAGTGTCTTGAGCTTGTGCAATACTTGTTTGCGGACGAAGAGCTGCAGGAGCTGCAGGAATATGCAAATAATGTTTCAATAAAAAGACTTGGCTACAATGACCACGGTCCCGTGCATATGCGTCAGGTCGTAGGTAATGCAATAAAAATGCTAAATATCCTACACGATTCAGGCATACAGACATCGCTTGAAAAAGAAGAAATAGGCACCTTTGAAGACAGTATGTCAGGTGTAATTCTTGCAGGGATGATGCACGATCTCGGTATGGCGATAGGACGTCAGGGACATGAAGAAATGTCTGTTATTCTGGCTCAGCCTATTATAGAAAGAGCTTTAATGGCGGTCTTTCCGACCGACTTACACAAACGTGTAGTTATAAAATCAATTGCAACAGAAGCAATCATCGGACACATGTGCTCAAGAAAAATTCACTCAATAGAAGCCGGCATCATATTGATTGCGGATGGCTGCGATATGACTAAAGGGCGTGCAAGAATACCGCTGGCAATTAACAATACCCCGAAAGTAGGCGATATTCATAAATACTCAGCAAATGCCATAAACCGTATTGGAATACACCACGGAGAAAAAAAGCCAATCAAAATAGATATAGAAATGTCAGCAGAGGTTGGTTTTTTCCAGATAGAAGAAGTGCTTTTAACGAAAATAGACTCGAGCCCTGCAAAACAATATGTTGAGTTGTATGCAGGAGTAGCAGGTCAGGAAAGAAAATGCTATCTGTAAATTAGATTTTTCATCATTCTGGCCAATAGGTCTGGCATACTCGCCAAGCATCAACCGTCATTCTGAGTTACTCTTTTTTGTCATTCTGTATTTTATTACTTCCCCCCTCTCCCTTGGGGAGAGGGATG
>CALVAT010000049.1 GCA_944325565.1 Candidatus Gastranaerophilales bacterium | reverse complement strand
TTATTTAATTTTCATCAAAACAATAAAAACTACTGTAAGACTATTCTACCAGAACAATTTTAAATTTCCAGTATTAATTTTTAAAATTTTTTATGTGATTTGTAAACTTTCTGTTATAAACTTTCCCAAAAACAGATTTAGGGGTTTAATGAATAATAGTCTGGATAAAAATATTGTTATGAGAATATTAAGCTTAACTAACACATATACTGCACCTTCCTTCAAAAGAGCCCCCAGAGAAGATATAAAAGTGCCCTGGAATGGCAAATCTGAAGTCGAAGAGTATCCTAAAGCTATTGCCGATGCAAAAGAGTTTCTCGGCATAAAGAATCTATCACTTATTCTGCATCAGTCATCTTTCCCGATAAAAGACAGCGACATGTTTATCGGCTCTCACATAAATTCAAAGGCTTTGGAACTCAATAAATTTCTCAAATTCCACGGATTTGATTCAATCCAGCTCGGCCCTCCAGGATTGACACAGCTTTCTCCATATCAGTCTTCAATAAATTCTAAAAATTATCTTTATACTGACATGGACAAATTTGCAACAGACGATTATGCACATCTATTAACAATAAAAGACATACAAGAAGAAATAAAAAAAGTTGATAAAGACGGAAAATACGAAACAACTTCCGACCAGACAAACTTCAATAAAGCTTTTTATGTGGTAGATAAACTCTATGACAAAGCCTATACAAATCTTGTAAAAAAAGCAGCAACAGGTGACACAGCGGCTTTAAAGCTAGACAACGAGTTCCAACAGTTTAAAAAAGAACAAAATAATTGGCTTGAAAAAGATGCCGTATTTATATTGCTGCGCAATATTTTGAGAATGGATGACAACTTCTTTGAATGGCCTGATATGTGCAGAAATCTCTTTGATTACATAGAAGACAAAGAATCCCCCTTCCATGATGAAGCTGTTGAATATTACACACAGCTAAACAGAAAATACAAAAAAAATCTTGATATTTACAAATTCAAACAGTTTATTATTGACAAACAAGAACACGAATTTCAAAAAACAAACGGAAAATTGCCCTACAGCACAGATGCTATTATCGGTTTTCACATGATGGATTACTACTCTCACAAAGATGCCTTCTTGCCCGGATATAGAGTTGGCACACCTTATGGCGGAGATGGTTGTTCGATTGGCAATGGTTCCCCCTGGGGAAATAATCAGACATGGGATATTCCGGTTCTTAATCCTAAAAAACTATTTATAAAAGATACTGACGGAAATATAACGGGACTAGGCCCCGCTGGAAAACTCCTGCGTCAAAAATTCGAAAAACTATTAGACACATATGAAAATATCAGAATAGACCACGTTATAGGCATAGTAGACCCCTGGATATATAACAAAAACAGAATCAATGTAAAAATCGGCCGCTACAGCTGGGAAGATCCTAACGTACCGGAACACGTTATATATAGAAACGCCCACGGTGCCAATATCAGCATGATGCACAAACAAAATGTCTTTGGCTATGACAAAGGCTGGGACAGGCATCTTACCGACCTAATTAATGAGGATATCCAAAACATGCCGGACATTGATCCTGACGGCGACTATGCAAAAATCATAGATGAAATTCTGCTCCCGCTGTTTAAAGAAAAAGGAGTCAACCCTGAAGATATGGCGTGGGAAACTCTCGGCTGTGACACGCCAAAATTCAGAGAAGTATTTAATAAAAACCGTGACGGCCACTACCTGCCAGAGATTACCTCAGCCTATGAATGGCAGATACAAAAACGTCTGGCTGACCCGAGACACAAAGAAGATACTGTTATACTAGGATGCCACGACCATGGCCCGTTTGCTCAGGTTTGTGACGACAATTTCTATAATCAAAAGAATTGCCCCAACGGTATATATGAAGAAAACTACATCGTAGGCGGCCTCTATCCTGACAAAACAAATGAACAGCGCAAACAAATAATGGAGCAGCTGAGATGGGACAGAAGGCTTCGTGTAAAATTGAAATTTTCTGAAATGTTAAGATACGCTCAAAAAATTCAATTTACCTTTATGGACTTTTTCGGTCTGGATAAAGCATACAACTATGCCGGCACACAAAATCCTGACAACTGGAAACTCAGGATGAAAAAAGATTATCAAAAAGACTATTACAAAGCGCTCGAATGGAAACCGGGCGACTCGGGAGTAAACAATGTTGCTCTTAATATGCCTGAAGAATTAAAAAGGCCTGTTATATCCAAAATAATCAATGACAAAGACGGTGATTTGACTACACAAAATCATCTTGTTGACAGACTCGATTATTTTGAAAAGATGCTGAAAACATCTGAAGAAACTATTTAACGCGGCGCATAAATTGATTTTTGTAAGTTACATTCTTCGCCTTAACATCCTCAAAACCAGCGCCGGAACCGTCTGTAAACAAAACAGTCTCTGCCTCGACAGTACCATGTGATCTTGCATAATTTTTATAAATTATGTCTTCGCCTTTTACATTGCCGATAGTTCTTGTTTTCTCAAAAATAAATTTATCATTACCGTCACCACCATCCACATCGCGTGTGGCAGATTCTTTAATGTATAGCTTGTCATCGCCGCCTCTTAAATCAGCGTGCCCCATAAAACGAACGTTATATAATTCAATATCATCGGCATTATCCGAACCTGTCAGACCGTCTATTAACAGATTTCCTATTATTGTCTTATTATTCTCGCCGAGCGTTATATAACCCTCTTTTTTATCTCGATCTAAATGACTCCAAATATTGATTTTTACTCCGTTTTTAAGCTCAACGAAGTCTTTTCCATATTCTTTAATAAAATCTGTGTCTATTTTAACACCCCTAACTGTAATATAATCACCCATATACACACCTCTTACTTTTAATACTCGTATAATATTTATAAAAAACTTTGATTAAAATGAATTTCAAAAGGAAATAATTTTGTTACAAACTTAATAATTTTTTAATTGTATCAAAACTGCTCCATGTTAAGGTGCATGTGATAATATTAAATAGGTATACGGATAAAATAGAAGGCAGAAGGCATAATAATGGGTCAAACAATCGCAGAAAAAATATTGTCACAACACGCAGGTCACGAAGTTAAAGCGGGAGAGCTCTGTATAGCAAAGGTTGATGTTGCAGCAGTACAGGATGGAACAGGGCCATTAATGGTACAGGAATTTAAAAAACTCGGTAAAAAAGTACCAGCAAATCCTTCCCGCTGCATTCTTTTTATTGACCACGCTTCACCAAGCCCGAGAAAAGAGCTTTCTAACTCTCATATGGTTTTAAGAGAATTTGCAAAAGAAACTGGAGCAATATTATCAGAAACCGGCTGCGGTGTTTGCCACCAGAGATTAGTGGAATCATACGTTAACCCCGGAGAAATACTTGTCGGTGCAGACTCCCACACCTGCACTTCAGGAGCTCTTGGTGCATTTGCAACAGGTATGGGCTCTACTGACATTGCAGTTGCTATGGCATTTGGAAAAACTTGGATGAAAGTTCCCCAAACTTTTAAAATCATTGTTAATGGAGAATTTCAAAAAGGTGTTTACGCAAAAGATCTTATACTGCACCTTATAGGTATGATTGGTGCCGATGGAGCAACATACAAGGCTCTGGAATTTCACGGCTCAACTATAGAAAATATGACAATGGCTGACAGATTTACTCTTGCCAACATGGCTGTTGAAGCCGGTGCAAAGGCTGGATTGTTTGTCACTGATGAAAAAACCAGAGCATACTTAAAAGAAAAGGGAAGAGAAGAAAAGTTTGTAGAAATAAAACCTGATACAGATGCAGTTTATGAACGGGTTATAGAAATAGATGCCTCAAAGCTTGAACCAACAGTTTCCTGTCCTCATACTGTTGACAATACAAAACTGGCTAAAGATTTAAAGAACATCAAAGTCAATCAGGTTTTCATCGGAACCTGTACAAACGGCCGTATTGAAGATTTAAGAGTTGCTGCTGCAATTTTAAAGGATAAAAAGGTAAATGAGGATGTGCGGCTTATTGTTGTACCGGCTTCTAAAACAGTTTATAAACAGGCTATAGAAGAAGGTTTGCTATCTATACTCGTTGACGCAGGCGCATCTATACTTGCTCCGGGTTGCGGCCCCTGTGTGGGTGTGCATGCCGGTATTTTAGGGGACGGAGAAGTTTGTATTGCAACACAAAATAGAAATTTTCAGGGTAGAATGGGCAATACCAAAGGTTTTATCTACCTTTCTTCACCGGCTGTTGCTGCTTGCAGTGCAATAAACGGTTACATTAGCGACCCGCGTTACGTTTAAAATATTAACTTTTGTAACAAAATATATACTTTTTGAATATTAAGTATATCTTGCGTTTTTATTTATATATAAGTGTATTAAGTAAGAAACGCAGGTGGTAAAATGGGCAATCCATTCGCTATTACATCAGAAGAGCTGTTAAAACGTCAACAGGGTATTCAAGGTACAGGTGAAACTGACAAAGCACAAAATACCCAAGAAACCCGGGAAGCAAAAGAAACTGAAAAGCTAAAATCTACAGATGTATATTCTTTAGCAGGTCAAAATGGTGGTTCAATGGCGACCACTGACGGCGTATTCGAAAACTACGACGGATTTACTAGAACAACTTCTGCCAGCTCATCACAGGAATCAAAAGAATGCGACAAAGCAAATGAAGACGGAAAATCCGCACAATCAGAGGCAGGCAGCGCAAAGGACAAAGCAAATCAGGCTGCAGATACAGCTGAACAGGATAAAAAAGAATTACAAAAACTATCAAAACAAAACCAAACTAAAGAACGACAGGCTACATCAACTGTAGAAAGAAATAATGCAGAAACAGAATCTCTACAGAATGAAAATGATACGCTTGCTGATGAGGCAAATAGTATTGAATCAGAGATAGCAGCATTAATGGCAGAAGACGGTCAATCTTATACGCCGGAAGAAGTCACTGCTGATGACGAGGCTCCTGCTATGGCTGCACAACCCGAACAGCAACAGACTCAGAACGCACAGGCACAAAATACTGCTGAGGCTGCACAAGCAGCGACCGGAGCAGCTGAAGGAGCCGGAGCAGGCGGAATGTCTGCGGGTGCAACAGCAGGAGGCCAAACCTTTGCTATGAATTCTCTACCGTCAGACGGAGCTCAAGCTGCCGCACCAACATCAGTAACAGCTGTTTCTGCTCAAAACAGCCAGAATGCACAGCAAACTGGACAGGCAAATAATAACAAGCAAGGACAGCAGCAAAATGCAAATCAGAAATCGGCAACTCAAAATTCCGGTTCAACAGGTAATTCACTTAAAGCTTTCGGCAGCAGTCTTATTCAGCCAAAAGGCAAAAATGCGGACAAAATCCAGGAGTTACAGTCACAGGTTGATTCTAAAAAATCAACAATTTCGTCGAACAGTGCTTCAATAAGCTCATTAAGATCCTCAAGCCAGAATTTATTGAATACAACATTAGCTTTCACAACAAAAACTAAAGCTACAGCTGCCGCTAAAGCAGAAACAAGCCAGAATGGTCAAAAAGCAGCACAAATAACACAAACAATTGGTTCAGCTACAACAGCAACAGGTGGTGTTGTAACAGCAACCGGCATAGCTGCACAATCTTTTGCATGGACATTTATTCCTGGAAAAACAACAGAAATAATTGGTATTGCAACAACAGCAGCAGGCGGAGCAACAACAACAGCTGGTACAATTGCGATGGGAAAAACAACCGAAGGATTGCAACAAGCAACGTCAACAGCATCCCAGACTACAAACAGCTTGAACGCTTTAAGAACAGCACAAAAAACGGTTTCTTAATACACTATTTATTATTAATCAAAACATCTAATGCAGTGCGTTAGATGTTTTTTTTGCTTTTTGTGTTGATTCCAAAAAGCAAGCCCCTACAACTCCGGAAAAATCACCCAGTTTTGCTTTTTTAAACTGTATTTTAGATGCAGGAACAGGCAGTGCTTTTGTTTTAGCCTTTGTTATTGTTCTTTCATAGAATTCATCCACAGCCTCGATTAATCCGCCGCCAAGCACAATAAGTTCTGGATTATAAAAATTAATGATTGTAGCCAGACCGTTAGATAGATAATCCGAAGCCTCAAACAAAATCTGTGTAATAAGTTCGTCTTTGTGTTCTAATGATTTTCTTATCATTTTAGAGCTTATTGCTTTGTCATCTCTCATAAATTCAGTAATAACAGAGGCTCTGCCCTTTTTAAGAGCACCCATTATGCGGGCTTCTATTGCGCTGCGTGAAGCATAAGCTTCTAAACAGCCATTTGAGCCGCATCCACACGGTCGTCCGCCTGAATCCACAATAATATGTCCGATTTCACCCGCAGTGCCAGTCGCACCGTGACGAACAAATCCATTCTGGACAATCCCCGAGCCTATACCTGTTCCGACAAAAATACAAACAAAGTCATTACAACCTTTTCCCGCGCCGAATTTCATCTCGCCGAGTGTGGCTATTTCCACATCATTGCCAAGAAAAACTGGCACATAAAACTCACGCTCTAAAATAGCTTTAATATTCAAATTTTCACAGTTAAGATTAGGTGCAGAAATCAAAATGCCTCTTTCTCTGTCGACCTGTCCGGGAGCGCCGATACCTATTGAATCAATTTGTGCTATGTCAAAATGGGAATTTTCCAAAAGTTCATTTACTGACAATTTTATTTTTTCAATAATTGACTCTGCGTCTTTTTCTTTGCCTGTTTTTTGTTTAATAGAAAAAAGTACTTCCCCGTTACTTTTATTAACAAGACCAGTTAAAATTTTTGTTCCGCCTAAATCAATTCCAATTGCATAATCTGGCATATATTACTCCGATAAAACTGTTTGTATATAGATTATAACACAATCTGTCCGGTGCTTGTATCCTTACGAATACTGAACTCGCATCCGCAGTATTTCTGACGGTAAAAGTTATTTTCTTTAGCAAGCTGCATTGTTTTCAAGAATCCATCATTTTTTTTAAAGTCAACGGGCACAAACTGGACTCCGTATTTTTGAGCAGCATTATTACCGGCCTCAAAAACATTTTTAGAGATTTTATGGGGACTAACAGTCAGAGTCGTTGTAAAAAATTCAATACAGGAGTCTTTGGCTTTTTGTGCCGCCCTGTCAAGGCGAAACTCAAAACATTTATTGCATCTTAGACCCTTTTCCGGTTCCTGTTCCAAACCTTCTATATAAACCCGCCATCTGTCAGTATCATAATCTCCTATAGAATACTCATATCCTTTTTCTTCGCAGTAACGTATCAATTCATCACGGCGTCTCAAATATTCCATTTCTGGGTAGATATTAGGGTTATAAAACCAGACTACAGGAGAAAAGCCCGTTTCATTCAACGTTTTAAGCATTTCTACAGGATAAGCCATACACACGGCACAGCAGGCATGGAGCAAAATCCGCGGTTTACTATCTTCTTTCAACTGCACCTGCCTTTATAAGTTTTGCCTTTAATTCTTCATACGGCATAACTCCGACATGCGTTTCCATATTCAGTCTTATTGCAGGAGTACCATCGATACCTATTTTTATAGCATCATCGATTTCCTTTTTGAGTTCCTGTTTTACTTTCTCGCTGTTAACATCAGCCTTCAGTTTTTCTATATTCAACCCTTTAATTTTTTGAGCGGCTTCGAGTATCTCTTCTTCACTCACAAACTCCTCATCAAAGAGTAAATTGTTCATATCCCAGTATTTGCCCTGCAAACCTGCAGCTATCGCATATCTAGAGAGCATACAAGAACCGGGGTGCATCTGGCGCTTCATCATCGGGTTGCATTCCGTATCAAGAGGAACATTATGGTGAACAACTTTAAGGTTTTTAAGCTCGCTTACTGCCCTGTGCACCATAGTATTCAACACAAAACAAAACGGACACTGGTAGTCTGTATATTCATGCAAAACAACCTCGGCCTTTTCGTCCCCCAGCACGTTACCGCTTATAGAGCCGTAATCACTCGCTTTTTTAGAAAACTCTTTTTGTATTTTAACCTGAGGCGCAAGAACATTGCTTACTGTGGTATAAGACAAAACGCCTATTGCGGCAAGAAGGAGTATACTGAATAATATTGCATATCTTTTTACCTTCAAGCCGGCAATCAAATCCTTTACGCTTATGACAATAACAGACCAGAGGTTTTCACCTTTAGGTTTAGCTATTATTGCAAGAATAAGGTTTAAAAAGTATGTAAAAAAGCATAGAATACAAATTTTGCCTATTTCAAAAACAGACACACATGCCAGCGATATAGAAATAAGAAAAGAAATTTCACCCAGAGCGCACATATAAGCTTCTGGATTTTTGAACACATCAAAATATGCAAAAATTCTAAAGCCTTTTATCTCGATATTTTTGAGTTTATCAACATAAGTAAAAAATAGGAAAACAAAGTATAAAAACAATCCCCAGAATGCAAGCGGGATTCCAAAAAATTGTGAATGCGTAGTCTTGGCCACCCCATCACAGTCGATAAGTTCGTTTATTGAACAAAAGCTGGGTAAAGCATAAGGGTTAAAGTTAGCATCCCAGTATATTAAAGACAATTTAACGGAAGTGAGAAAACCAATTAGCGCAACAACCGTTAAAGCTATTCTTTTGGCCAAATTCATTTTTATACCTCGTTATTCTCAATAAAATTCTTATATAAAACAGACGACGCCATTGCAATCATTGTCCAGAAAACAAATTGCACCTGCGGTCTAAAATATATTGTATCAAACATTCCATGCATCATCACACCCAGAACAGTTAATATTACAGAACAAACTATTACCTTATCGGCTAAGCTGTTTGTATTATCACTATTTTTGATAAATTTATATCCGTCCCAAATAAACCAGAGTATAAACAACGAGAATGCAATAAGAGCAAATATTCCGGCCTCGACAGCAATCTCCAGCGGCACTGAATATGTACTCAAAGCATCATACCCGCTTATCATATAAAGTCCGTAAATCTCACGGAAAGTCTGATTGCCGGCACCTATTCCCAACAACCAGTTGTCACAAAACATATGCCATGAAGAATTGTACACATTCATTCTAAATGAGGTAGATGAGTCCCCCCTTAAAATAAATATAGATAGAATTCTCTTTGTTATTTTCGGCACAGCAATAAGAAGTAAAACAAAAGCTCCGCATAATGCGGCAACAACCTTATGCCATATGGATTTTAGTTTTTCCTGTGTTTTAAAATCCGTGTTGATTATTACAGTAACCAACACAATAAGTCCTGCAATAATTGCTCCCAGTCCTAAATATGCCCCGCGCGACCCTGTAACAAATACAGCCAGTGCAGTGATTAAAAAAGCAGCAACGCTAAACAGCAAAGACTTGTAGTGCTTTTTAATAAGCAGCAATGCTCCCGTTGCAATAATACAAGGTATAGAACATACAAGATAACCGCCAAGCAAATTAGGATTATATGGTTTTAATGTTCCATAAGCACGTGCGATTGCATCCTCCGGATTTATATACCGTGCATCCTGCCATGTGGAAATCTGTTCTACGCCGACAAAATTTTGATACAGAGCGATTATTCCCTCAACACAGCATAACGCGGATATGAGCATTAGCACATATTTAATTTTATTTTGATTAGATTGAAAATAATTTGCAGCGCAAAAGTAATACAGGATATAAACAACCGTCTTTAAAAAGCCATGGATACTTTGAGGCAGCAGCGTAGAGTTTATTGTACTTATCAGACAGATAAGAAAATAAATTAACAATGCTGCATCAAAGCCAGTTATTACAACTTTTGAGCCTTTTTGTATATGAAGTTTTAACAGTGTAAGCAAAATAACAGCGATTGCAAAAATTGCAATATGTTCACTCTGCATAAAAGTAGACGCAAGAAGTGTAATTCCAATAAAGAAAAGAATTATTTCTTCTGACTTATTCAGTATCCAACTGTTCTTTACTATATTTTCAAGCTTATTTTGAAAAAACGAATAATATCGGTTAACTAATTCCAGTATTTTACTTTCAATTATCATATCTATTCTTCACTTTATCCGGCTATTTTGCTTGTTTACTTTTATTAGCGGCCTGAGCCTCTTCAAATTTCTTCTCATTTTCTGCAAGTTTAGCTTTTTTGGCCTGTATACGCATTTGTTTAACAATTGCTAAATCTTCATCATTAAGAACTTTTACGTTAGCTACAGTACCGGCAAAACGATAGTCAAAGCCTTCAAGAACAATAGGCAGACCTGTTTTTATCTTATTGCCGCCGACAACAACTCCGTCCTTGGTGATTTTTGCGTCATCTATAAGTGTAACAACAAAATCATATTGATAAGGAACCGCATAATCATTAACAACGATAAACGGTTTTTTGCTATCACCAGTAGGCATCATTATCTTTTTAGGCTGATAAACCACATCTATAACTTCAAGCTCTGTATAGGGTACGTTTCTTATTGTAATAAATGATTTTTCGCCTACTTCAAACGGTGACTTATCGGAGGTAAATGTAACTCCGCGCAGCATAACCTGAAATGCAATTTTTTTAGTATCTTCTACAGGAGATTTTGAAAATATTTTATTTTTATGAGCAAGTACAAGAACAAATATTAGTGCGAGTATGATTACTCCAACAATAAGCACATAGTCAAAAGGTTTAAGTTTTTTCATTTGTAACTCCTTATCCAATTCTTCATCTATTTTTTTAATTCTATTACGCTTTAATAGTATAGTTGTCCATGTCCAATTTATTCAAGTTTCTTAAAATTTCTTCAATTGAAGTCGTTGCACAACCAAATGAACGTATAACAATACTTGCGGCAATATTACCGATAATAGCAGCATATTTAGGCTCTGCTCCGGCTGCAAGTGCCAGTGTAAATGAAGCAACAACTGTATCGCCGGCGCCGGTAACATCAAAAACACTTGTTTTATTAAACACAGGTACATCAGTATGTTGTGTCTTGCCGTTTTCAAAAACAGCCATACCCTCTGCTCCTCGTGTTAAAAGCAGCACCTTAGCGTCAGTTAAGGCCAGTATATCAGCACCTGCAGAATTAAGAGTTTTTCTATCCCTTATAAAATACCCTACAGCCTTTTCGCTGTCAGGCTGGTTAGGTGTCAGGGCATATACGCCTTTGTAACGATACATATCTTTCTGCACATCAGCAACAAGAATTTTGCCGTATTTTTTGCAAATTGCAACAGTTGCCTGAATAAGTCTGTCCGTAAGCAAGCCGCAGTTATAATCAGATAATATTACAGCATCATGCAATGGCACAGCCTTTTCTATATTTTTTATCAGTTCATCCTCAACCTCCTGACAGGGAGCCTCCTGATTAAGTCTGTCGATTCTGACAACCTGCTGAGTAACAGAGTGGAAGCTAGAACCAGAAATTCTTGATTTAACAGTTGTCGGACGGGTATCATCCTTGACCATAAATTCAGTGTTAATTCCAGCTTTTTGAAAAGCATCGAGCAGCATAGGCCCGTAATAATCATTTCCGTATAGCCCTATTGCAGAAACTTTTCCGCCGTTAATAGAGGCAAGGTTATTAGCAGCGTTAGCTGCCTGACCGAGTATAATTTTTGTATTTGAGTGTCTTAAAATCAATACGGGCGCTTCTCTTGAAATCCTTTCGGTTTCACCATAAATCATTTCATCAATGCCCATATCGCCTATTATCAACACTCTTGGCTGATTCAATTTTTCTATACAGCTTTTTAATTTTTGTTTATCAAAATCAAAACCTTCAACGTTCTGTTCTAGTCCCATAAGTCTATCCTTAATATTTTAGAATATATGTTGTATAATATAATCAGTTTAGCACAAAAAATAAAAGCAAAGGAATATACAAGCGTATGCCCGACAAAGACCACGAAATGGATTTTGACGAAAAAAAGGAAATTGAAAAACTTCAAGCAACAATTAGAAGCATGAGCAATTTTTCTGATGAGTCGGAAGGTTTTCTTTCTCAAAGTCCGCGTGCACTAATGGGAGAAAGTGCTCTGGCCGGAATTTCTGATTCTGAGCAAAAAGAAGATGAAGAATACGACCCCTATGCAATATTAGAAAGACCTGTTTTAAGACAGAAAGGGCCGCGTGCTAAAAAATTTGTTGTAATGGTTGACGCAGAAAATGTTGAATTTTTTGATAAAATTCCGATGGAAGACAGAACCAAACTCTTTAACACTCTGCTTTCCGAATACAAAACCAATCTGGAGAGCGACAACAAGAAGAAAAAAATGATTAAATACACAAAACACATGATAATATCGGCATTAACTATATTGATTTCTTTGCCTGTTATGTTTATTGTTGTAAAAAAATCCATCCAGCTCACCATACGAAATTACAAGGATGTTCAATACAATTTTGAAAAATTATATGAAAGTAAAAATCAAAACAGATTTAACGATGTCCACAGGACAATTTATTAAAGGTTTTTAATGATTACAAACAGCAATTTAAAAAAGAAGATAAAATTTGAAAATAAATTATTTTTTGTAGGGATTTCACTCGGTTCAAATTCAACAAATGAAACCGGAGCAGCTATCTTAGACAGAAATCTTAAGATAATTACTCTTGATAAGCTGTTTTCTATGGAGGATGTAAGATTTTTTCTTAAACGCCTTGTCGGAAAACAAAATGCCATAATAAATATTGCCCTGCCTGAAAATCCGCAAATGCTTAATGCAAAATGGAAGCTTATATCAAGAGAATATCAGCTTATACAGAGCTGCGAGCTTATTAATCATGACAGTGACTGGATACAAAGATATTCGCACAGGGGATGTGATCATTTTCTTGAATTAAAAGAACAGGGAATAGATATTTTTAGATATGACATACATGAACTAAAGCATGCGTTCGGGCTTTCTGGAATATATAAAGATCGCTCGCCAGTCGATTGCAAAGCGTTACAAAGTGCATTAAAATACAAATTCGGTTTGAGAGAGCTTCCGTCTAATATGATACCGGTTTCACAACTAGAAGCAATACTAGGAGCATATCTGGGGCTGGTTATGGCATCTGACACAACAGAATACAATTGTAAAGTAAAAACGCACTATCAGGGCATTGAAGTCATAGGAATAGACTTGTAAAAATAAAATAAATATTATTTATAAAAAAGCTCTTTACAAAAAAAAATCAGCATGTAAGATAATAATTGTCGCTAAAATAACCGGCTGGCGGTTAACACCCGCCGGATACAATTAAACCAGTAGAAGTTTAGCGCAAACCAGAGTAAAGCTCAAGCTTTACGAACTTGAAATTAAGCATCTGTAAAAGCAGATGCGGACATATCTTTAAACCGTGGGGGTTTAGCTCA
>CALVAT010000048.1 GCA_944325565.1 Candidatus Gastranaerophilales bacterium | reverse complement strand
AGGAAAAAAGAATAGTGGAACTCACGGGATTAGATATTACTCTAAGACGCATACAGGCTATTGAAAGCACTTTCAACAGCTTAAATTCTTTTGGCACAAATCCTGTCGCATCAAATCAGGATTTTCAAAAAATTCTTGATGCCAACATGTCTAAAAAACCGGAAAAAGTAAAAGACACCCCGTTTGCACAAAAAATATTTTCCAGTGAGTTAGTTTCAAAACCAGACGGAAATGCTGATATCGATGCACTCATAGAACAGTATTCCGCAAAAAACGGTCTTGACAGTGCATTTGTTAAAGCGGTTATAAAACAGGAATCAGGTTTTCAAAGCGGTGTAACCTCTCACTGCGGGGCAATGGGATTAATGCAGCTTATGCCGGCTACCGCACAATCTCTCGGTGTAAAAGATGCTTATGACCCCGAACAAAACATCGCAGGCGGAACAAAATATCTTAAAGGGCTTTTAGACAGATTCGGCGGCGACAAATCTCTTGCCCTTGCCGCATACAATGCAGGCCCGAATGCAGTTGCAAAATATAACGGCATACCGCCTTATAAAGAAACACAAAACTACGTTAAAAATATCATGAGTATGTATCAAAAATACTCGGCACAGGGAGGTCAATCTTGATTTCAAGAGGTATCGACATAGCAGCAAAAGGTATGATGAGCCTGATTGATTTTCAGGATTCCATCGCAAACAACATAGCCAACGTTAACACAGCGGGCTATAAAAAAGAAGGTTTGTCTTTCAGAAACGTTTACAATGCACTCATTGAAGAACCCGTTGAAAGAAACAACCCCAAAAACCACGACGGCAGACTTGTCGGAGAGATAAGCATGGGCTCTGTTACAAACAAACTTGTCCACGAATTTTCTCAAGGCACTTTATCAAGAACGGATAACCCGCTCGATTTAGGCATTGAAGGCGACGGCTTCTTTAAACTGAGAGCACCCGACGGCAGCATTATGTACACAAGAAACGGTTCTTTTTGCATAAATTCTCAAAACCTATTAACAGACATGCAGGGCAACCTTGTTTTAGACGAACTTAACCAGCCCATCCGTTTGAATATGGTCGAATTAAACATAAGTTCGGAAAAACAATTGACGGTAAACGAAGACGGGATGATTGTTGCAACAAGAAACGAAAACACTCAGGCATTGCAAAGAATAGGTATTTTTGATTTTGCGGACAAAGACAACATGATGGCAATCGGCACATCTATGTATATTCCAAAAGACATAAATACAAACCCTGAATTAAGAGCACAAAAATTTTCAATTCAACAGGGTGCAATCGAACTTTCTAACGCAAATGTAATTAACGAAATGATTAATTCAATCAATGTTTCAAGAAACTATGAAACACTCAGTACACTGGTGAGAGAAAAATCAAACCAGCTTTCACAAACAATAAATTTAGGCAGATTAAACTCATAAAAAATAATCCACAGGAGATAAAACAAAATGTTAAGATCGCTAACGACAGCAGCAACAGGGATGATAGCACAACAAAACAATTTGGACGTTGTGGCTAACAACGTTGCTAACGTTAACACATCGGGCTTTAAAAAATCCAGAGCAGAGTTTCAAGACCTGCTCTCAACCGCAATAAGAACGCCGGGTGCAATGATTACACAGGGTACCTACCAGCCTGTCGGTGTTGAAATCGGACTCGGTGTAAAAACTTCTGCCAC
The DNA here is from genome assembly GCA_944325565.1 of Candidatus Gastranaerophilales bacterium. Lineage (GTDB taxonomy): Bacteria > Cyanobacteriota > Vampirovibrionia > Gastranaerophilales > Gastranaerophilaceae > Limenecus. The sequence goes on along the minus strand of CALVAT010000048.1, from coordinate 11,822 downwards.
AAGAAAAGTTATGACAGGCGGCGTAATGCAAAGCACAGGCAACAAATATGATATGGCTATCGAAGGTGAAGGGTTCTTCCAGATTGTAAGACCTGACGGAACTCTGGCATATACAAGGGACGGTTCTTTTTCTCCCGATGCTGTAGGTCAGTTGTGTACATCAGACGGATATCTTCTACAGCCGCAAATTACAATTCCGCAAAACACAACCGAGGTTAACATCACTCCCGACGGAAACGTTTCAGTTAAAGTAGGCAACGACAACACACAAACAATTGTCGGACAAATCCAGCTTGTAAGATTCCAAAACCCTGCAGGCTTGTTATCCATAGGCCACAACCTGTTTGTAGAAACTCCCGCCTCGGGTACTCCAATCCCCGGCACTCCTGATCAGGACGGGTTGGGTTCAATTCAACAGGCGTTTTTAGAAGGCTCTAACGTACAAATCGTTGACGAAATGATTAACCTTATCAAAGCGGAAAGAGCGTTTGAAACAAACTCAAAAATCATTACGGCAGCCTCTGATATCTTAAGAACAACCAACCAGATTGTCAGCTAATAATTTCAGATAAAAAGAAAGCAGCATGAAAAAATTAATTAAAAAATCTTTAACAATTTTGACATTAACGGGTTTTGTATTAACAGGACTTGCTTCACAGTGCTTTGCTCAGGTTCTTCCTGCAGAAAAGTTTAAATCTCTTGTTGCTGCACAGGCTAAAAAAGATCTGGAAAAATATGACCTTGATGAGTGTGATGTTACTGTCGGACATATTCCCATACAAAGCTTTAATCTTCCTGACGGAAAAGTAACCGTGGAAATTGTTTCTAACGGTTACAACAATATGACAGCCAAAGAATTTAAAAAAGTAAATATCAAAGTTAACAATTCATACGCAAGAACATATTATGTCCCGATTGAAACAAAAGCCTACAAATATGTTGCCGTTGCAAAAGAAGTTATAGCAAGAGATAAAGTTATACCGCTTCAATCCGTGGAATTTAAAAAAGTTGATATCATGGGCAACCTTGATAACACGGTGAATGCGAACGATATATCAAAAGAACTTGTTGCCAAAAAGATGTTTTATCCCGGTGACATAATCACAAAAAGATACACCATGGCAAAACCCGATGTTGTTAAAAATGCAATGGTGACAGTTAACTTTAAAACGAATTCAAACCTGACCGTTTCTGTGGAAGGCACAGCACTTATGCAGGGCAACAAAGGCGATATGATTCAGGTAAAAAACAAAAGGTTTAACAAAATATATACAGGCGAAGTCATAGGAACAAATCAGGTGCTTGTACAGATATAAAAAAATTTTTTCAGGGGAGAGATAAAATAAAAAATGGCTAAGATTAAAAATACAAAAAAAATAATAATAGCACTTGCGGCAGTTTTAATGCTGATATCAGGAGTCGAAAGTGCAAAAGCGGAATCGCTTTATGTGCTCGGAGCTTCGCAATCTTATTATGCCGAGCCTAAATCTCTCTTTGGCAGCGTGAGAGCACGTTCTGTCGGCGACCTTGTCACAATCGTTTTAAACGAAACTATTACTGTCAACGATTCGTTAAACTATTCCGCTGACAGATCTTCAAATACCGTCGACAACTTTACAAATTTCTTAAATAAAATTTTACCCGGCACCCCGTTAAACAATCAGTTTAACAACTTCGGAGGCTCTAACACAGTAGAAAGTACAACCTCGAACCAGCGTTCAATGGGCGTAACCGATTACGTAACAGTACAGGTTGTACAGCTTTTGCCTAACGGGAACCTGATGGTACAGGGTAAAAAGACAATACTGAACGGAACGGAAAGAGTTGATTTTCTCGTAAGCGGTGTTGTAGACCCGAGATGGATTGACCAGAACGGTCAGGTAAGCTCAAGAAACGTTGCTAACCTGCAATTCGCACTGGCAGGCAAAGGTTCTGTAACAAGAGCAGGCAACGAAGGCTTCATCAACAGAGCAGTAAGATATCTGTTCTAATAACTAACAAAAACAGGATAATAAAAATGAAAAAATTATTCACAATACTTTTAATAACATTAATGATAACCGGACTGTTTCCGATAGAAACAATGTCGGCAATGGTAAGAATCAAAGACATTGCCCACGTAAAAGGTGTCAGAAACAATCAGCTTGTCGGTTACGGTGTTGTAGTAGGTTTGCCCGGTACAGGCGACAACTCCCGTTCAACCCAGATTACAAACCAGATGTTATTAAAAAACCTCGGTACGGTAATTGAACAATCAAACTATATCCAGAAAGGTTCATCTGCTGCGGTTCTCGTTACGGCAACGGTTCCGCCGTTTGCCAAAAACGGCGACCAGATTGACTTAACCGTTTCCACAATGGCGGACGCAAAGAGCCTTGAAGGCGGTGTGCTTGTACAAACTCAATTGCGTGCACCTAACGGAGAAATTGTTGCCATAGGTCAAGGGCCCGTATCAGTCGGCGGTATTTCAAAAGACTCCAACGGCTCCAGCACAAGAACAGCCATTACAACAACCGGAAGAATTCCCAGAGGCGGTATTGTTGAAAGAGATATTAACACTACAATCGGGGATGAAAATTCTCTGACACTTCTGCTTGACCGCTCGGATTACACAATGGCAACAAGAGTTGCAAATGCAATAAGCAAAAACGTCACTGCAGCAAGAGCCATGGACGGTTCAAGCATCAAAGTTGCAATCCCCGCAAAATTTAACAACGACAGAATCGCATTCCTTTCAATACTTGAAAACATGATGGTGGATGCAACAAACGACAAAGCAAGAGTCGTTGTTAACGAAAGAACAGGAACTGTTGTCATAGGCAGCGAAGTTAAACTCCTTCCGGCTGCAGTTGCTCACGGAAACATAACAGTAACAGTACAAACAACAAATCAGATTTCACAGCCCGAACCGTTCACCGGCGGCTCAACAACAGCTTTCGCCAACAGCGCAATATCGGTTAACAAAGGTACGGGAAGCCTTGTCACCATGCCTGCTAACAGCACGCTCAATGATTTAGTCAGAGCACTCAACGCAATCGGCGTTGCCCCGATTGACTTAATATCAATCCTGCAGGCACTTCGAGAAGCAGGCAGCCTTCAGGCGGAAATAGAGGTAATATAACATGTCATTTATATCAGCACAAACATCATCATTACCCGCAGATATCATAAATACGGATGTTCAAACTCTGGACAACATCAAAAGACTCGGCTCTCAAAAAGCCCAGTTAAAAAAAGTTTCAACGGAATTTGAAGCCATATTTGTGACAAAAATGATTTCCGCACTGGATAAAAGCGTGGACAAAGAAGGCGGAATCTTTGGCAGTGATGACAAATATATGGATAAATTCAAATCATTTATCTTTAACGAAGTCGGACGCCAGATTGCTTCTAACCCGAATTCAACAGTAGGTTTTGCAAAACAAATTTATACACAAATGGAAAAATCACTTCCTAAAGAAGCTGATGAAATCACAGCAGCCAACGCTGCAACTGCAGGGAAAATGCCAAGAGTCGACAAGGAGATATAAATATAAATGCTAGGGTCAGTTAATTCATCACACGTAAGCGCAATACAACTTTTAAATGCAACCAATGCATTTAAAAATACAAAAGCCGCACCTTCCGCCGAAACAATACAAACAAACGAACCTCAAATTTCGGAAGGAATTGATATAAACGATGATTCAATTTTAAAATCACAAAACGTAAATGAAATCAAAAAATATGCGCAAATGGTAGGAGAAAACGACCTGACAGACGACGATATAAAATACGGGCTAAGCTACGGCAGAAGCGTTATTGTGGAATATCTTGCCTGAAAAAATTTTTAAATAACACGGGAGAACATCATGATTACTAAACAGATAAAAGAACTTGAAAATCTTATAGATAAAGAAATTGACGGTTATAAAAATATAGAAAAACTCTATACGGATAAAAAAGAAATTCTTATCAAAGGCAAGGCAACAGACCTGTATGATGTTGATGCCAAAATTATTAACACTTACAAAACAATAAGCGACCTTTCCGAAGCAAGAAAAAACGTGACAAAATCTCTTGATATCCCTACATTTTCCATAACGGATATCATCAACAAAATTAAAAATACAGATGAACAAACTGCCAAAAAGCTTGAACAGAAAAAAGCAGAAGTTAACGAACTTGCAAAAAGAATTTATAAACTCGAAAAAATTAATATAGAACTAACAAAACACGGCCTGCTTTTAACAGGCAAAACAATAGAAGCAATGCTCAAAGGCGTCGCCGCCGTGAATAACGAATACAACGCAAAAGGTCAGAACATAACAGATGACAGGCTGAAAATGTCATCAATTGTAGAAGAAGCTTAAAAAAACAGGAAAAAAACCATGTCAACTTCATTAATAAGTATCTTGAATATGTCACAGCATTCAATTGCAAACAACCAAGCTGCATTAAATGTTGTGAGCAATAATATTTCGAACATGAATACCACAGGTTATTCAAAACAGACAGTTGCATTTAGCTCTATCCCGGCTTATAACTCGTATAATTATTGTTCTTCAATCGGAAGTCTGCAAATCGGCAACGGAGCACAGCTTGTGGCAATAAACCGCAACCGTGCCCAGTGGCTTGACAATTACTTTAGAGAACAATACACGGAATACGGCTACTACAACCAGATAGGCTCAATGACAAATAATATCGAAAATATGATGAATAACGAATTGAGTTCAACAGGTTTGCAACAAAAATTGTCAGACTTTTTCTCGGCTTCGCAGGCTCTGACAACAGACCCGACCAACAATGCATACCGCATTGCTTTTGTTGAAGCTGCAGAAGATGTTGCTAATATGTTAAACAGCATGTCCTCGAGCCTGCAATCCATGAGAGAACAGGCAGTCGGTACAATAGGCGACCCTGACAGCTTTGACAAATCACAAATTAAAATGAGTGTTGATGAATTGAATGACAAACTGGCACAGCTTGCTGAAATCAACACCGAAATATCAAAATCCATGGCAGGCGGAAGTGCAAACAATGACCTGTTAGACCAGAGAGACGTACTGTTAGATGAAATCTCGCAGGCAATGCCCCTTACCATAACAACAAACACTAACGGAACGGTTAATGTTCATCTGGGCAACAAGGTTCTTGTAGAAGGCGGCGAACAAAAGCTTCAGTTGAATGCGGTTCAAACTGATGATGAAAACAATCCAGTTGCAATCCAGCTTCTTGATATGGAGGGCAATGTCAAAAAATCAGACGTTACAGACCAATTCACATCAGGCTCAATAAAAGCGATTATTGACTCCGGTGCTGACGGAGAACTCAGCTACAAATCTACTCTGGACGAAATAGACAGAATTGCCAAAGCCTTTGCCGAAGAAATGAATAATATACAAACCGGAACCGCAGACGGCACCATACCATATTGTATAGACGAAAACGGACAGCTTGTTCAGGCAACGGAACCTATTTTTGTGGCAGAAGGCGGCGGGGATTTTACTGCGGCTAACATAAAGATCAACGATGCCATTTTAAAAGACCCGAAACTTATTGCTACAGCACGAGGCGATGCCGATATGGATCCCAATGCTGTGGGCAATACATCAAACCTTGAGAGATTTAATCAGCTTGAAACCTTAAAAATTCCTGATTTAAGCAACTCAACACCACCCGGCGAAGGTCAAACTCTGAGCGGATTTATTACAAGTCTTGTAGCTGACATAGGTTCAAAAGTACAAACAATAAACGAAGCAGCTACTGCACAGCAATCAGTCGCAACTCAAGCCGAAGAACAAAGAAACGCCTACACCGGTGTGGATTTGAATCAGGAACTCTCGGACTTAATCAAATTCCAGCGTTCTTACGAAGCATCGGCAAGAGTATTTAATACAGCAGCAGATTTGATGGAAATAATAACCCAATTAGGAGCATAATAAGAGGTCAATATGTTAATAAGATCAACAACTTATAATAATTCCAGTATGATGAACTCCCTTATGGAGCAGCAAAATAAACTGTATGAAATATATAACAAACTTAATTCAGGTAAAAAGTTTACTAATATTTCAGAAAATCCTATTGACTCAACTTCTATTATGGATTTAAACACACGTCTGCAAAAAATAGAAACGTATGAAACCAATATTAACAATGCTACGACACAACTGGATTACCAAGATTCGACTTTTTCTACAATAATAGAAAAAATGCAAAGAATTAACGATCTGGCGATTCAGGCTGCTAACGGTGCAGGCGGCACAGAAACAATTACTGCCTGCAAGCTCGAAATAAACGAACTTAAAGAAAGCATAGTTGCACTGGCAAACACGCAGTACAACGGGCTCTATATTTTTAGCGGAGCAAATACAACCACTCCCGCATATACATTAGAAGATGACGGCTCAATAGTTTACCATGGCACACCATCAGACGACCCCGGTTATGCAAGAAAATTAGAAATTTCTGACGGTGTATATGTAGACCTTAATATTGCAGGCGATGCAGTATTCGGCAACTTTGACAACACAACCGACCCGCCGACAGGCGAAGGTTTATTTAAAGTTTTAGGAGATTTGGAAGCTGCGCTCAATCTTGATCCTGCCGATACAAAACAAATTACGGCCCAGCTGGATAACATACAAAACTCAATTAAAAATGTATCAGAAATTCAATCGATTTTCGGTGCAAGTTCCGCAAAAATGGAAATGACACAGAATACTATTGATGAAACAAAAATTATTCTGGAATCGCAAAAACAAAACCTGCAAGAAGTTGACCAGACAGAAATTATTTCCGAATACATAAAGCAAAACTACGCATATCAGGCATCAATGCAGGCTTATACGATAATTCAAAACCAGTCTTTATTGAATTATCTTTCTTAAAAGTTTAATCTTACCATTATTTACAATTACGGGCGTAACTAGGGATATAAGATAGTTTTGCCCTTTTTTTTATTTTTGCATACATTTATACTGCTGGTTATAATCAATAGATAATATTCAATTCATCAGGATGAAATTATGAGTGAAAAAGAGTTTTTAGAAAATTTAGGAAAAAAGATAAGTAAATTAAGAAATACAAAAGGCTTTTCTCAGGAAAGATTTGCCGCAGAACTGGATATTGACCAGAGCTATTTAAGCGAAATAGAAACAGGCAAAGCAAACCCGTCTATTTTGTATATGAAAAAAATGGCCGGAGCGTTAGGTCTTGAATTGTGGGAATTATTAAAATTCTAATAAAAAAATACACAACATAACCTGTTAATATTTACCCGATTACCAGTTCCTCGAGAGGCATTGTCAAAAGTTTAGTGCGGTAGTCATAAATTTTTTGAAGCTCGTTTTGCAGCTCCTCGAACATTTCACTCTCCTGTACTTTGGAATACTCAACAGGATGCAAAAATACTATCTTGTATGTATTAACGTTTTTGCTCTCTATTTCGAACATACCGAGCGACTCGAGCATATCAAAACAAAGTTCCGTAACCTCGTCGGAAATCCCGAGAAAATCAGCTATATCAGAAAGAACAACTTCTCCGTTTTTAGAATTTGAAACATACTTCAACATGCCCGAAATATTCTTTATCAATTCCTGAGGCTCGATATTCTGGTTGTTGTAATTCATAAAATGCAGAACCTTTGCCCCTGTTTTTTTGATAATTTCTCGCATAACGGATTCGCTTGCAGGATAATCAAAAAACATAACCTGAGAGCAGGGCGAGAGATTTTTTCTGCTGCGAACAAGAGAAAATATCTCGTTATAATGTTTTAAATTTTCACATACGCTTTTATTTTGTGCAAACACTTCCGTCGGCACTTTTGTAGTGTTCAGGTAGTCGCAAATCTGCCTGAAAATATCTGTTTTTTTACGGTGATCATAAAATTTAAAATCAGTTTTTGTTTGTTTTATCTCAAACTCGGATTTTATATCCTGAACATCAAGCTGAATCGTCGTAATCCCGTTAAAGACATTAAGCTTCGGATAAAAAATAACATCAAAAGTTTTACCCTGCGGAATGTTTAATTCACTGTGATTCCAGTACACACATTCAAAAGGTTTGTTCTGTTCGTTTTCGCAAAATATTTTGAGATGGTTATTTTTCTGTCCCATTGTGCGGACATTGTTTAAAATAAGATTTCTTGTAATAAACAAAGGTGCCTTGTTGCCTTCCCCAAAAGGTTCAAGCTTTGAGAGAGTATCAATCAAATCTATCGAAATAAACGAAGAATCAAGTTCCAAATCAGCTTCAATACAAGGTATAAGTTTTCTTCCGTCAAGCTGAATTTTTACGGATTCATTGAGTGCCTGCTTAACAGTTTCAAAAGAAGATTTTTTAGGGTCAAACACAAGCCCCGCAGCCTGTGAGTGTCCGCCAAAATATTCAAGCAGGTTTTCGTTTTGAGCAATAGCATCTCGCAGGTGAATTTCAGGGATACTTCTTGAAGAACATCTGATAAAACCGGTGTTTTCATCTTTTGTCATCAAAAATACGGGTTTGTAGAATTTTTCCACAAGTTTTGAAGCGACAATACCGATTATGCCGATATGCCAGCCCTCTTTGTAAAGTATAATACTTTCCTGCGGAGGTTCGTTTTGAAGCATTTCCAGCGCTTCTTCATACATGTTGTCGCACAAATCCTGACGAATGCGGTTTAAATTATCAAGCTCCTGCGCACAAAGGTCTATTTCCGCCTTGTTATCCGAAATCAAAAGTTTTACGGCATTGTCTACCGTATCCAGACGTCCTGCGGCATTGATTCTGGGGGCAACGCCAAAAGCAATATTTTCGGAGGTCAAACCGTTTTGTACATCATACCCGCCGACGCTTAAAAGTTTTGACAATCCGTAATGCGCCCCTTGCTCTATAAGCTTTAAGCCGGCTTCCACAAATGAGCGGTTTTCATAAAGCAAAGGCACAACATCTGCAATTGTCCCGACTGCAACCAGCGGCAAAAGCTCGTTTGCAAAGTCATAATCTTCTTTTTTTTCAAGCAAAGCGCAAGCAAGTTTAAACGCAACACCCACACCCGCAAGCTGATTCAACGCCTCGATTTCTTCCACGGTCAAATCTTTTTTCAAAGAGTTAAACGCTTTGGGGTTTATAATTGCAAAAGCCTCTGGCAAAATTTCAGGGGCCTCGTGGTGATCCGTAATAATTACATCGACCTTAAACCCGTTGGCAAAATTCACCTGTTCAACATCGCTGACCCCGCAATCAACCGTGACTATCAACTTTGCTTTATGTTTTGCTATCAGTTTTACAAGAGCCTTTGAGTTTAGCCCGTGGTTTTCGTTTTCTCTGTTGGGGATATAAAATTCGACATTTGCGTTTAAATGACGAAGAGTTTTATAAAGGAGAGAAGATGATGTAACGCCATCCGCGTCAAAATCTCCGTAAACAATAATTTTTTCCTGTTTTTCTATAGCATCAAAAATCCTGTCTACGGATTTTTCCATATCCGTAAAAACAAAAGGCGAGGTTATTTTCATCTGCGAGGGCTGCAAAAAATCCCGTATTTTTTTTACGGTGTCCATGCCCCTTTGTACAAGCAGCTGCGCAAGGAGTTTGTTCCCCGCAGCCTGAATCAAATCCTCCGAGGGTTCAACAAGTTCTTTTGTTTTCCAGATTTTTTCCATTTTGTATATATTCTAAAAAACGAATTATTCGTTTTCTTCTGTTTCGTCGTCGTCTTGTTCGTCTTTATCTTCTTTAATTTTGTCCACAACCATTTTTGCCATTTCTTTGGCAACTGCTTTTTGAACAGGCAGAGGGCTGTTTTCGAGCATGTTAATAGCGGTTCTTACTGTTGTATCAAGATCATACCATCTGCTTTTACCCTTTTCCACAAGACCGTCTTCTACTGCAGTCATCATATCTTCAACACCGGTGTATGTATGTTCCGCAATATTGTGTTCGATAATAATTTTAATAACATTCAACGCAACTTTAATCTGTGTTTCGTCGTCCGATTTTTCCAGAGTACTCATGGATTTTGATAAAATCGGGTCTTTGTCGTACCATCTGCGGTAGTTGTGGCTGTATTCTTCTTTCATACCTCTCTCCTTTTAATTTTTTACAAACTTATGATTTTTTAAATTGAACGCCCTTACCGCTTTTAGGGTAAGTCCATTCAATATGTTTACAGGCTACTCTGCAGGCACCGCATTCCAAACATTTTTCATAACTTACGGTGAGTTTTTTTTCTGTTTCATTATAGCAGTAAACATTCGCCGGACATATTATTGTACAGGTTTTTTCAAGACATTGCAAGCATTTTGATTGGTCAGGCTTCAAATGGCACTGAGAGTCAGTTTTGTACTTGACGCTAAAGAGTTTGTCTTCAATTTTTTCAGGAATTTTTTCGTTCATATCTGTTATCCGAGCGTTATTTCAATATATCAAACATAACTTTTATACCGGCAAAACCGTCTTTAAAAAGTTCCGCAAGACTGCGTTTTGTAAAAAAGTGTTTTGTAAATTTCTGGAACTTTCCTTTTTTTTCAACACCGTCGGCGGTTGTAAATATCTCAAAAAATTCATTAACCTTTTGAGCATAATACCCGATAGAATTTGACCTTCCGGTAATTGTTTTTACAACATCTTTGTAGGTTCTTAAATCTTTTAAAATAAAACTGTTGTCCAGTTTTTTCTTATACAAACACAGCTGATTTTTTGTAAAATCCGATTTTTCAAAAGCTTCAAGAGCAGTTTCACCGGCAAATTTTCCGCTTATCATAGCAAAATTCGTCCCCTCAAAGTGAACGTTATTAACGAGCATTGCTGCGTCACCGGTAACCATTGCACCATCAGTGTATAATTGAGGCAGTCTGTTATAGCCGCCTTCAGGAATCAGGTGAGCTGAATATTCCAATAACTCTCCGCCCTCTATAATATCCGCAACAAACGGGTGTTTTTTCATATTTTCCAAAAGTTCATACGGCTTAACTTTATGATTTTTTAAATCTTCAAGCGCAACACCAAGCCCTACAGCAACGGAATCCTTGTTTGTGTAAATAATTCCCATTGCAAACATATTTTTAAAAGGCTCCCCGACAAGCTCCATGGCACAACCTGTATGATTTGTAAGTCCGAAGCGCTGTTCAATAACTTCTGACGGAAGTTTAATAACCTCTTTTACACCGAGAAATACATCTTTAGGCCTCATGTCTTTTCTAAGACCGAGTTGTCTTGCGAGCAATGAGTTTACACCGTCAGCGATAATCACCACATCCGCATAATATTCTTCCACGTCCGTTCTTATGCCGATAACTTTGCCGTCTTTTACAATCAGCTCTTTAACAAGAGTATTTGGCGCATAATAAACACCCTCATTTATCGCCTGTTCAACACACCATTTATCCCAGTTTGCACGTGTTATAACAAAAGCATTTTCGTTATGCGACGGGTTTTTATAAGATATTGTAGTGGAATCTTGTTCCGACAAAAGCACGTAACTATGTTTTGAAACAAATCTTTCTATGGGAGCTTCTTTGTAATTAGGGAAAATTTCAGCCGCAGCGTGTGAATAAATAACACCGCCGTACATATTTTTTGCACCGGCAAAATTTCCTCTTTCAACCAGCACAACTTTCTTGCCGCCACGTGCAACCGTAACAGCAGCACTGACACCGGCAGGGCCTGCGCCTACAACTATAACATCTGTTTTATTCTGTTTATTTGCCTCTGTCATATTTTTTATAAAACCCCTTAAGTCTAATCAATTATACTATTAATCTTTGCTTCACCGCAATAAACCGTTTGTCGTAAAAGCGTTTAGAATTAAAAGTATTTAAACTGAATTTGTATCTGTTGATAATATTTATTATGT
>CALVAT010000047.1 GCA_944325565.1 Candidatus Gastranaerophilales bacterium | reverse complement strand
ATGTATTTGTTGAGTATAATACGCGATTTATAGTATAATTCTTTTAAAGTGAGCGTAGATTTTGTATTGGAGAATCGTCGGCAGATGAAAAAGTTTTTGGCTTTATTGCTTTGTGTATTATATTGTCTTTCGGCTAACATTTGTTATGCTTTTGAGGAGCTGTATTACCTTAAAAACGTTGATAAAAATACCATATATTCACATATTGAAAATGTTTTATGCGACAAAGATTTTGAAATAAAAAATAAAAATCCGCTTCATGCTGTGTCAAAAAAGAAATCAGAAAACTTTGCAATTATTGTATTGCAGCCAAGCGGCCAGAATCTGTTTTATTATTACGAATCCAATGATAAAAATAAAAAACTAAACAAAAATATATTAAAAGTCTTTAAAAAAAATGATATAGTCTATGAGCAATCTAAAGACGCTATGCATCTTGCTAATTTTTCTGACATTGTATACAGATACAATACAGGAACCAAAAAGGTATATTCTTTTGAAGAGCCGAAACCGGTAAAAAATACAGAGGTTTCGTCAAAAGCACAAAAGCCTACACAGCCGACTACTCTCAAGGGGTTTGCAGGCAAAATAGGCAAGGGAGAAAAACTCAATGTGTATCTTCAAAGCGGAATAAACACCTCAACCGCTGCTGCAGGTAATGTCGTTAACGCTGTGTTAAAGCAGGATTGGACATATAAGGAATACACGGTTGCACCGGCCGGTAGTGTTGTCACAGGAACAATCGTAGAGGCTAGTCCTGCAAAACTCGGGTCGCGTAACGGTTCTGTTGATATAGTTTTTAACAAAATTTTAACACCTGATGGAAAAACGCTTGATATTTCTACAGAAAAGGTAGAATTTAATGTTACAAATGACGGAAAAGCAAAACAGGTGCTGGGGTCTACTCTTGCAATGGCTTTACTCGGGGCGGCTATCGGGCTTGGATTTGCTGCACTCGGGGATACGTCGAATCTTGCCAGCGGTGCAATAATAGGCGCAAGTATAGGAGGCGGTAGCGCTCTTGTTACAGGTATTGCTCAAAAAGGTGTGGATGCCGAAATCCCTGCTTATACTGATATTGAAATAGTTCTTGATAAACCGGTGGCGGTTGTTTTAAGCTATTAAAAACAGGATATTTAAATGAATAAAAAATTAATAATCACGGGAATTTTAATACTTATTTGTTCGATTGTTTTTAAGCTTTTGTACATCGGTATAAAGAATATTAAAATAGATGACTTCCATCCGGCTGCGGTTATTTTTGTTGTAGATTCTTCTGCTTCGAACCAGTCTAAATTAGAGGAAGAAATTGACTATCTAAAATCTGTATGTTCAATTCTTGATCCTGAAGATACCATCAAAATATTGAGGGTGTCGGAGTCTTCTTATTTAATATATGAGGGCTCTCCAATGAATAACTCTACTATAAACAAGACGTTAAAAGAGTTTACTCAATACGACAGTACAGAATACGGCACGGCCTATGGAGAAGCAGTAAAAAAAGCTTTTGAACACGCGCTGAATATGAAAAAGGAAGGCTATATTCCATCGATTGTAGTTATAGGCGATCTTGAAAATGAAGGGGATGTGTCCAAACAAATTGAATGGGATACTTTAGCGGATAATGTAAGAAAAATAAAAAAATACATACCCGAACTCTCTATGATGTTTGTGTATGCACATCCTCAAAAATTGGATCTTGTAAAAACTAAACTGACTCCGGTGCTCGGTGAAAACGGATTGATTGTTGCAAATGAACAGACTGTTTCTCAGTCACAGAGAAAACTTTTGCAGGCAATCGGAAGATAGGAGAAATTATATGTTATTTACAGTAATAACCAAAAATTTTGAACAAACGTTCCGGGAAAAAAAGAGTATAGATATTTCGTCGCGAAATGGTTATGACTGTTTTGTTGATTTTGGATTCGATTTTTTGCTGACCGTGAGATATGATGAAAAATCTCGCAGCTGCATACTTTATAACGAATCTGAAACCGGTAATCTCCTGTTTAAAGGCCGGCAGCTGCCGCGTAAACTTGATTTTGAAAAAATATGCAAGATTATGGTTAAGGATTCCGATGAATTTATTACAATAAAATTTCAGCCTGAATCAGATACAAAACCTGATACATTAGAACATCAGGACAGTATTGTTGCTCAAAATACAGGTACAGGGGATGTTAAATCAGAGCTTGAAAAAAGAAAATCAGAAATAGAAAAAGTTCGTGTTTCAATAATAAAAGAGATTGCATATTCAATAAACGATATTAAACATAAAATATCAATGAATTCTAAAGCCGGTATACTTCTTCATATAGGTCTGTTTGTTGCTTCTATGATACTGGCCTTCGGGGTTTCTAATTATTTTAGCGGTTTTCCATTGAAAGATGCGGGCAGCATAATCCAAATGCCTGTTAATATGAAATTGCTTTTCTTATACACAGTTATTTTATACAGCGTCGGACTTGTTTTAAAACAGGGAATGTACTTGCTATTGCAAAATCGTTTGCGCAAAACCGAGAGTCCGGCTGATAATATTTCTGAAAAGACGTTGATTATTACTTCTTCGCTTTTTTATGCAGGTGTATATTTAATAAATGTTTTGTATTATATGACACCGGAATCTATGACATTTTTTGCTGTGTTTATGTCGTTGTTTTTTACTTTTGTATGCGCAATACTTGCGCTTGCCTGCGGATATTTTAAAAGCGACAGTATAAAACTGGCAAAAGAACTTAACAAATACGAATACAGAGAAGATTTCGAACAGGTGATACAGGCCTACCGTGTGTGGATAGAGCGGTTTGTTAACAGCCTTAGTCCTGTAAAAATACGAAATATCAAAGACAGGCTTTTTTCGCTGCAGATAAAGTCTGTTGGAGAAATTATTCTAGGAATTTTAACCGCTCCATTTCTTGCTTACGGTGTATCTAACACGCTTGCAGCATGTTTTCCTGATGCTGCTGGGTGGGTGAGAATTTCCGGCTTAAGATTCAGTCCGGTATTTCTTATACTTGCGACGTTTTTGATTATATTTGCATTTTTTGCTTTTGTTAATGGATTTTGGACTAATAAAAAGATTCAGGCCTCGAATGTTTTAAAAAATGACGGTTTTAGCAACTACTTGCAGCACGGTTCGGATATCTTTGGTTTGCAAGGGGCTAAAAAACTCGATACTGATATGCGGCGTTCTTTTATTATTGGATTGTGCATAATTTTTATTGAATTTTCAATGAATATTTCATATTTTATGCAGGAAATAGGAGCTGATCTGGGCGGTATTCTTCTAAGCTGTGTTGCTGCGCTTGTTCCAACGGCTCTTTTGATTGCGGAAACTTATATGCTTTCACAGACTAAATTTGATGTTTATGCCTGTGAAGAAATATTAGCAAAATATGACAAAGAATAGGTGATGTTATCTTGTATAAAGTATTTTTTATTATTTTAGCGGTTATACTTTTAATTTCAACAGTCCTGTTCGGGGTTTTTGCCCCTAAAATGCACAAAAATATCTTTCTGTATGATGCGGACTTGAAAATTGTATTAAAGGAAAATGACAATGTTAAAACAGACCTTATTCCGACAAGGATTAACACTGTACAAAACAGGTTTGTCGATAAAAAGACTGTAGTATCCACCAGCAACACCATTGTAAATACTCCTGCGAAAATTAAGGAAACACCGCTGAAAGTTGATACGTCCAATACTGTAAAACCACCGGCAAATAACAAAAATGTCCGAAATAATCAACCAGAAACAAAAAATACTGCAGATAAACCGGTGCCAAAAACTTCTGTAAAACCGGATAAAGCTTCTGTGCCTCAACAGGTTCAGGCTGTTCCCCAGACAAAGCAGCAAGAACTTATTTTATGGAACAAATGGCGTTCTGATTTACAAAACAGGATTATGAGAGATGTAAAATTACCGATAGTTAAGCAGGGTACAATTTTTAAATTTTCCTTTGATGTTGATAAGAACGGGAAGATAACAAATGTAAGCACATGGTCAACTGACCCTGTATACACACCGTATGCTATACAATATATTGCTCCTGTGATAAGAAGCTATCAGGGACGTGATTTTATGAGTTTTCCATCAGGCTCAAATCGTGTTACAACAACAGTAAGCGGAGCCTGGAAAATTTCTGATAAAACAACCTACAGCACTCCTGAGGACTATAAAGATATAGAAAAAATAAGGAATTGAAAATGTATAAATATAAATGCACTGAATGCGCTCAGGAATATGATGAACTGCCGCAATACTGTGATTGCGGCAATGACTCTTTTGACGTCATTGAAAATGAAAATTCCGCTCAGAGTTCTACAACTCAATACTCGGATTTGCCGCCGGATAATTCAGTGCAGAAATCTGGCGTGCACAGAAAGAATGATTTTCTTTCTATTTTGGTTTTTGTTATTTGTATAATACTTTCTGTTTTTATTCTCTTTTTTGCGGGGAATTCACTGCTGAATAATGACAATAGCAAAGCTTCCTCACGAAAAGAAATTAAAGAAATTTCAGAAAAAACTGACGATAACTCTGTGAAAAACATTCCTTCGATTGATGAATTGTGGAGTGAAAATAAAGTTAAAACAGAATCTACAGCGAAAAAAGATGAACAGATAAAAATATCTCCTGCTCCGGCGTCTAAAGCCGCTGCACCCGTTAATACAGTATCTGATAAAACTGTCTCGCCTGTGCAAAAGATTAGTAAGAATACAACAAATACTGTAAAAAAAGACAGTTCTTCACCGGCTAAAAAAGTTATACAAAAGCCTGTTTCTAAACAAATAAAAACTGTTGAAAATAAAAAGGCACCATCTTCTACGTCTTCAACAGGAAGAATACAAAAGGCTGCAACAACCAAAGCTGATGCTGCAGCACAAAAACAGGCGCTGCTGAATTACAAAATCGCATTGCGCAATAAAATTGCCTCACACATAAATTTTGCAGCGGTAATTGGTGACGGGTACTGCGTTATTTCGTTTAAGATTTCACAATCAGGAAAACTTGTTGAACGTGCTTTTTCTAAACAGTCAACAAATGACAGCCTTAATGATGCTGTTTATAACGCTATTATGCAAACTCCGGCTTACAACCCGCCTCCGGCCGCATATAAAAATGAAACTCTTAAACTTTCAGTTAAAATGTACGGCGGGAATTTTGAAGTTGATTTGAATTAATTATCAACGTACTCATACTGCTGTTCAGGTGCAGAGGGCTGGTTTGTGCTCGGTGATTGTTTTGGAGTATTCGTCATCGATTCATAAATTGAGGCGGCAAAACTTGACACGTCCTTAGGAGTATAAAAATTTCCTCCGGTTGTGTCAGAAAGACATTTTAATGCGGTGGAGTTTGAAGAAACGAGCACAACATCAACAGTTATATCTTTTCTTTTTTTCATTAAACTATCAGCAAAAGCACAAGGATCACCGCCGCAGTTTTCACCGCCGTCTGTTATCAAAATTATCTTTTTAGGATAATTTACGGCCATTGCGGCAAAGTCCTCTTCTACCGCACGTGTAAGAGCCAGAGTTAACGGGGTAGAGCCTCCTATAGATACAGAATTCATACCATTTAACAGAGTTGTTGCATCATTTTGTGCAACTTTAACAATCTGTTCTGTTGCCCTGCAGCCGCCGGAAGTGTTGCCGAGATATGACGGCGTTGAGGCGTTGACTTTGTATGAACCGCCAGAGGTTTTTGTTATGCTTTTTACTCTGGCTATTATAGGAGAGTATGGATTGTAGCCGCCATTATGCCCGAATACCCGAAAACCAACAGAAGTTCCTGACGGAAGCTGGGATACAATAGCTGACATTGATTTTTTTGCTTCGTTAATCCAGTATGACATACTGCCGGAATAGTCCATAACAATATCAATTGTTCCAATCTTTTTTGCCAGTATTTGTTTGGTTTCTATATAGTTTTGAGAGGTGTAATTCTGGTAAAATTCAGGCTGGGTGCTTAACACACTGCTGTTCTGGTGTGTTCCTGACGGGGATGTAACCTTTCCGCTCGTATTAACTTTATACTTCGCTGCGAATGCTCCCAGTGAAAAGGTTGACATTAAAACTACTGCTGCCAAAAATTTTTTTGTATGTGGTTTCAAGTTATTCTCCCATTACTTTTACAATAACACGTTTTCTTCTTTGACCGTCAAATTCCGCGTAATATATCTGCTGCCACGGGCCAAAATCAAGCCTTCCGTTTGTGATTGGAACAATGACTTCATGTCCGATTAGAAGACTTTTTAAATGGCTGTCGCCGTTTGTTTCACCTGTTCTGTGGTGGTTGTAGTTTATATTAAAAGGTGCAAGCTCTTCCAGCCATTTGTCGATATCTGATATAAGACCGTTTTCTGCATCATTAACATAAATGCCTGCGGTTATATGCATTGCAGAAACAATCACCATACCTTCTTTTATTGCGCTTCTTGCAACAATTTCTTCCACCTCGTCAGTAATATTTATATACTCCCGATGGTTTTGTGTGTTAAACCATAAATATTCTGTGGCAAATTTCATATAAGCTCCTTGTCCTTCTTTATGCAGTTTTCTCTATTATAATTCTAATCTATAGAAACGTATTATTTCTCTTTTTTACAATTCTTAATTGTGGATTTCAGCCTTTAGATTATTCTCTAAAAATTTATTAATCCTTTTCAGGGCATTTTGCCTGAGGTTTATATAGTAGAATTGAAAGTCCTGTCCGTGAAACGAGCCTTTTCCAAACAGTTCCGGAAGTTTTATTTCATAAGTTTCATCATCTGCGCTGGAACATATTATGACTCCTGCTTTTTTATCAACTTTGGCATCCGCAATCCCCGGAGTTTGTATTTTTAAAGTTTTTTCATCAAGACTCCCCAGATTTTTTTCCCGTTTGACAAGTTTTTGGCCCCTGCTCCAGCTGATAGGGTTTATGACCAGTTGATTTTCAGCTTTCAGTACATTTATCCCTGATTTTTCAGGTGATTGAACATCATAAGAAATTATGACTCCTGTATCATCGGATTTTTTTGCGAACTTAAGATGCGGGTTATTTTTCAGGTACTCTTTTGTCACAGGATAGCCTATTACATAAGCTGCAACCATATTTTTATAATACCCGGGATGCTTTTTCATATAATCGCTCAAGACTATCAGCATTATGCCAGAACCTTGAGAATGGCTGACCAGTATAAATGGACGTTTCTGGTTCAGATTTTCAAAGTAATAATCAAGTGCTCTGTAAATGTCTGAAAGCCCCTGAATATTCAGTGAAGTGTCCTTTTGAATCTTTTCAAAGTTTGAGTTTGCAAAAACATTGAAATTATACTGTGCATAAAAAGGTGCGTAAATGTTTGCAACAGTATTAAAAGCATTGGCCTGAAGCTTAATAACATTTTTTGCTGCTGTTTTCATTTGGATATCATCAGTGTTGCAGAGGTTTGTTGAATTTTTGGTTGTGCAGACAGTCGGATAAATATAAAAAACATCAGCGCAATATTGATTTTTTACAGGTTTTGAAAGCCAGTTAGAATCGTCTGAATAATCAGTCAAGCTGATTTCTCCAGCCGCACAAGGAATAAAGAAACCTGTAAAAAGTAAGAGTATAGTTAATATACTTTTCATATTACGAAATTATATAATAAAAAAGTATATATATTCAAAAAATATTGTATAATTTTCCTATGAAGAAGTTGGAAAAGATAGCATTTATAATGCCAAGAGGAGCAATGTACCGGTATAAGACCGGTGCATTTAAACACATGATTCGTTATGCTCCATTAACGATACCTGTATTAATATCATTAATTCCTGAATATATGAACATCAAATGTGAAGTTTATGATGAAGGAGTTGAACAAATTAACCTGAGCAAAATAGATGCGGATTTAATTTGTATCACATCTATTACAGGAGGAGCAAGCAGGGCTTTTGAATATGCAAAATATTTTAAATCCAGAAATAAAACAGTTGTTATGGGCGGTGTTCATGCGACGTTAAATCCGGATGAGTGTTTAAAATATGTTGACAGTATTCAAATCGGTTTGGGTATTGAGATATTTCCACAAATGCTCAGAGATTATAAAGCGGGAAATCTGCAAAAAATATACAGGGCACGAGAAGATTTATGTTATGCGAATTTTCCATTACCAAAAAGAGAATGCTTCAATGATAAAAAATTTAAATTTATTACAGTAAATAGTGTACAGGCTACTTATGGCTGTCTGAATCGCTGCGAATTCTGCGTGACTCCATACTGTTCAAAAGGTTATTATCACAGGCCTGTAGAAGATGTTATTGAAGAAATTAAACAAATTAAATCAAAAACTTTTGTTTTTGTTGATCCATCGCCAATTGAAGATGGTTATGCAAAAGAACTCTACAGGGCAATGATTCCGCTTAAAAAACAGTGGGTATCTCCTATGACAATAAAAATTGCACAGGATAAAGAATTGTTGGATTTAGCCGTAAAAAGCGGACTGAAAGGCTGTTTAATCGGATTTGAAACCGTATCACAGGAAACATTATTGGACATAAAAAAGGGATTTAATTCTGTAAACAAATTTTATAATGCTGCGAATATTCTCCATGATAATGGTGTTGCAATAATGGGGTGTTTTGTATTCGGTCTGGACTGTGATGATAAAGGGTGTTTTGAAAGAACAATAGAGTTTGTTAATAAAGCAAATATTGATTTACCAAGATTTACTATTAATACGGCCTATCCAGGGACTTCATATTATGAAAAGATGAAAGCTGCAAACAGGATTATCGAAACAGACTGGTCTTTATATGATTGTCAGCATGTTGTGGTAAAACCTTTAAAAATGACGGTTGATGAACTTAGAGAGGGGCATAATTGGGCCTGGAATGAAGCATACAAAACAAAAAATATTATCAAGCGTTTGGCTGCTTCAAAATCGTTTCTTCATTATGCAATCGGAGCCAATATTGCATATAAAATATATGCAAAAAATCATAATAAATTTACCAAAGAAGTTATGTGCGATTATTCTGATATAACAAGCCAAATTTAATTATAAAATTTGAATGCGCTTTTTGCTTTTTGTTTTATGATTTAATTTATTTATAAAATACAATATAAAAACATTCGGGTAATAAAAAATGATTATAACATTTATAATGGCAGCAATGAATAATTGTACAAATTATATAAGAACCTGGCAGATGGAGCCTATTGGAGTGGCACAAGCTGCAGCTCTTACTCCCAGAGATATCACAATAAAGTTTTATGATGATAGAGTAGAAGACATAGACTATGATGTAGAAACTGATTATGTTGTCATTAGTGTTGAAACTTATACTGCTCAGAGAGCATACTATATTGCAAAGGAGTTTCAAAACCGTGGTAAAAAAGTCCTTCTTGCCGGTTTTCATCCGACATTAGTAAGCGATGAGGCAGTAAATTATGCTGATAGCATACTTATAGGACAGGCCGAAAATATATGGGCCGAAATTATTGAAGACATGAGAAAGGGTGAGTTGAAAAGGGTTTATAAAGATGATGGTAAGGTTAACCTTAAAGGGATTTTTCCTTTAAGGAAAATTTTTCAAGGTAAAAATTATATGCCTGTAACCTTAATTGAAAATTCTAGAGGGTGTAAATTCAATTGCCAGTTTTGTTCCATTGCTGCATTTCACAAATCTTATTGTAATTATAGACCACTGGAAGATGTTATTTTCGAAGTAAAAAATGCAAAACATAAAACTATATTTTTTATAGATGATAATATCGGTTCTGATATTAAAAGAGCAAAAGAGCTGTTTAAAGCATTAATTCCGTATAAAATAAAATGGATAAGCCAGATTGCAACCGATTGTCTTGAAGATGATGAACTGGTTGAATTGATGGAAAAGAGCGGATGTCTGGGGATTTTGATAGGTTTTGAGAGTTTCAATCCAACAACACTAAAGCAAATGAATAAATCCTGGAATACCGGTGTTGAAAAATACGAAAGAATTTTAAAAAAACTAACAAAACATAATATTTTTGTCTATGGAACATTCATATTCGGATATGATGAAGATACCGAAGAAACCTGTAAAGCGACATTCGATTTTGCGATGAAAAATAACCTCATTCTTGCCGCTTTTAATCATTTGATGCCATTTCCGGGAACGCCGCTGTATGATACGTTTAAAAGCAGAATGCTTTATGATAAGTGGTGGCTGAAGGAAAATTGTTGTTTTTCGGATGTTGTTTTTAAGCCTAAAAACTTTACTCCCGAAAAGCTTTCTGAATTGTGCTATATGTATAAAAAAAAGTTTTATTCATTCCCTTCGATGCTAAAAAGAGCGTGGGGACTTAGGAATTGCTTTATTTCTCATTGGACTATGCTGTTTCTCTTTTTTAAATACAATATTATGAGCGATATTGATACAACAAAACGTCGGGGATATGCTATTGGAAAAGAAAAATTTAATTAAATTTAACCTTATGTCAGAAACAGATGATAGAAAAGTTTTAGATTTAATAAATTCTACTTTTATAAAAGGCCATATTGATATTTTATTTTCTAAAGAACCTTGCTATCTCAAATCTATGCAAGTATGCTCTGATATTGTACAACCTGTCACCGGAAAAATTGGTGATAAAGTCGAAATCCTCGGTACTCGCACTTTAAAGAAAGCATACATAAACGGAAAAGAAGAAACTCTGGGATATTTGTGCGACCTAAAAATATCTCACAATGCAAAAAAAATGCAGGCTCTTTCTAATGGATTCAAATTCATGAAAACATTAATGGAAGATAACAATGCAAAACTCCATATTTCAACGATAATTGAAGACAATAGACAGGGAAAAATTGCTCTAATCTGGAAAAATAAAAGTCCCTTTGTGCCCAACTTTTACGATTTAGGTATAATGAATACTTATTTTATATTCCCTGTTTTGCCTGTATTTAATAGAAAGAATAAAGTCAAAATAGTACAGGGCTCTCTTGGCCTGATAGATGCAATTGTTGAGTTTTTAAATATTGAGGGAAGAAAGAAACAATTTTTTCCTGTTTATACAAAAGAGTATTTTTTAAACTTACCCAACTTCTGTTTAGAAGATTTTTATGTTGCAATAAGAAATAAGAAAATAATAGGCGTGGCTGCGAAATGGGATCAAACTCCTTTTAAACAGGTGATTATAAAAAAATATAATGGCAGGTGGAACTGGATTAAAAAGTTGACAGGAAATTTTCTACCGGAAGAAAACTGTCCGATAAAACAATTTTATGTGAGTTTTATAGCAATTAAAGACGACAACAATGACATTTTTGAAGCTATATTGAATAAAATCTATAATGATAATAAACATTATAAGTACTTCTCTTTAATTTTGCATTCTAAAGACAACCTAAACAGTGCATTAAAAAAATATTTTTGTATAAAATATATAAGCAGATTGTATATTACTGAATTTTTAGATAATAGTGAAATAAAAAATTTAATTGATGATAGAATACCATATCTGGAACTAGCAGGATTATGAAACTAAAAAGTAATTTGTTAAAAATATCAGAATTAACTGATACTGATAAACTAGCTATGTTTCGCCTTATGCAGGATGTTTATAATGGCGAAAATTGGGACAAATTTTTATCGGATATGACAGAAAAGAACTACGCACTTGTGCTATATAATGAAAAATCACAAATTGCCGGTTTTACAACAATTGAGATTTTTGATTTTGAAGGGAACATAATTATTTATTCGGGCGACACTGTAGTGGAGGAAAATTCGCGAGGTGATATAGAGCTTATGCGGGCCTGGTGGAAATTTTCATATACAGTTCAACAGAATAATCCGGACAAAAGTGTTTTCTGGCTTTTGATATCAAAGGGCTGGAGAACATATAAATTTTTCCCGATGTTTTTAAAAAAAATTTATCCAACATACAGATATGAAACTCCGCAAGAGGTGCAAGAATTTATAAATAGACTAGCGTTAACAAAGTTCGGAGATTGTTATAAAGACGGTATAGTTGTTCCAGAAAAACCTGATATGTTAAAATCCGGTAAAAATGATGTCCCGAAAAGAAGGATAAATGACTCTGATGTTATGTTCTTTTTGAAAAAAAATCCTGAATTCTACAAAGGGAATGAACTTGTATGCCTTGCAGAGCTATCTGTTGCAAATTTAACAAAAGCAGGATTAAGACTTTTGCATGGAGTTAAAGATGAAAATTAGAATTTTCATAGCAAATATACTTTTTATCTTGTGCTGTTTTCCTGTCTGGTTTCGATTTAATTTTTGTATAAAAAATTTCGCTAAATTTCAGAAAAATATCTTAAGAAAAATTATTTATCAAAATAAAAATACTTTGTATGGAAAAAAATATAATTTTGCGCAAATAGAAAATTACATTGACTGGAAAAATCAAGTCCCAATTATAAATTATGAAGATATTGAACAGTTAGTTACTGAAAAAAATGCTCTAACATCAAATAAAATAAAATTATTTGAACCGACATCAGGTTCCTCCGGCGGTAGAAAATTGATTCCATACACTGAAAAATTGCGACAGGAGTTTCAAAATGGTATCAAGGTCTGGCTTTTTGATTTGTATATAAATAACCCCGGGCTTTTTTTCTATAAATCATACTGGTCTATAAGCCCCAAAACAAAAGCAAAAGGCAAAACAGAAAATACGGAAATAGGTTTTGAAAAAGATGAAGAATATTTTTCAAAGATTGAACAGGCATTTTTGAAAATAATTATGGTACAGCCTGATTTAAAAGGTGATTTTTGCAAAAACACTAAAGACGCCTTATTAAAAGAAAAAGACAATATAGGGCTTATTTCAATATGGTCGCCGACTTTTCTTGATTCTGTTTTATGCAATGAAAAAATAAATTTTAAAAACTTAAAAATTCTTAGCTGCTGGGCCGATGCTGCTTCTCAGATATATGCCCAAAAACTTGCTCAACGCTACCCGAATGCCAAAATTCAGCCCAAAGGCCTTCTCGCAACAGAAGGCATAACCTCTTTCCCTCTATTCAACAAAGGATGTGTTATTTCGTATTTATCACATTTCTATGAATTTGTTGATAATTGCGGGGAAATATACTTACTGGAAGATTTAAAAAAAGACAAAATATATACGCTCCTTTTGACAACATCAGGTGGACTATACAGGTACAATACGCATGATTTAATCAAAGTCACAGGTTTTTTAAAAAAATTGCCAATAATTGAATTTGTTGGCCGTGACAATAATGTTTCTGATTTTTTTGGAGAAAAAATTTCGGAGGAATTTATAAACAATGTATTTAATAGCTGCTTTCCAATAAAACCCAAATTTGCTGTATTAGGTTTTAATAGAGATAAATACACTCTTTTTATTGAAGGTAAATGCGATGAAAATACTCTTGAAAAGTATTTAAAACAAAATTATCACTATAAAAACTGTATAGAACTCGGACAGTTAAAACCCTGTACAGTACAAATCATAGATAACGGTGTTGAATGCTATCAACAATATTATCTTTCTAAAGGTATTAAATACGGAAATATAAAAATAAAAACTCT
>CALVAT010000046.1 GCA_944325565.1 Candidatus Gastranaerophilales bacterium | reverse complement strand
CTTTTTCGATTTAACAAAAATTCAACTATTTATTAATAAACTTTATGATTTATAAAAGTTGTCTTGTTCCTCTTTTCTCAGTTGTTCTAATCTTGATTTCGGAAAATCCAGATAATCTTTAAGACCAATTGAAACATATCCTATATCAACAAGTGACTCTAAAATAGCAAAGTTCAGCTTTCTGTTCATGTCCAACTTTTTATTCAGAACCTCCTGATTATTCAGAATTACAACATCACCAACCGAAATATAGTCTAAAGAATTAGGACGGTCTTTTTTCAATTGTTTATAAGTAATAATATCTTTATTACCAAAAGAAATATTATTTTTCGAAAAAGTAATGGCTTGTATCATATTATACTCCTGTCCTGCTTAATACAAAGATTTTAATATATACCCTCATCTTTTTTACACATAAAAATAGTTTTATTTACACTTCTTAATTGAATAGGGTATGTATTTTTCGTATTTTTTTGTATAATGTTCTAAGTAAGGGTAAGGGATAGTATCCCTTTTAATAAATATAAAGGAGAAAACAATGAAAGTAAAAATTAATGACGGTTGCATTGCTTGCGGCGCTTGCGAATCTGTATGTGATGCAGTATTTTCTATCGAAGACACAGCTGTAGTTAACGAAGCTGCTGTTGAAGGCAACGAAGATTGCGTTAAAGAAGCTGCAGAATCTTGCCCTGTAGGCGTTATCGAAGTTGAAGAATAATTTTTAACTTACATAAATTAATAAAACGCTCACGTATCATTGATTCGGGGGCGTTTTTTTGCGTAAATACACTTATGGCTAACAGTAAAAAGAATATTGATAAAATAATAAAGGGCATAAAAGACGCAAACCTTCCTCAAAGGGATTTTGTGAAAATGATGGAAACTTTTCATGACCCTTTTAAGGTTTTGATTTGCTGCATATTAAGCCTCAGAACAAACGATTTAACTACTTACCCCTGCTCATTAAGGATGCTTGAGCTCGGCACAACTCCGCAGGATTTTTTAAAGGTCGATGTAGATACTCTGGCAAAAGCCATCTATCCTGTGGGCTTCTATAGAAATAAAGCACAGCAGATTCTTGATATTTCAAAAGAGCTTGTGGAAAACTATGACGGAAAGGTGCCCGCATCGATTGATGAGCTTGTAAAATTCAAGGGCGTTGGAAGAAAAACAGCCAATCTTGTTATGGCAAAAGGGTTTGGCATTCCCGCAATATGTGTGGATGTTCATGTTCACAGAATATCAAATCGACTTGGCTGGGTAAAAACCAAAACACCAGAAGAAACAGAGATGGAATTACGTAAACTGCTGCCTGAAAAATACTGGCTTGATATAAACACAATCCTCGTCAC
Source organism: Candidatus Gastranaerophilales bacterium (assembly GCA_944325565.1). Lineage (GTDB taxonomy): Bacteria > Cyanobacteriota > Vampirovibrionia > Gastranaerophilales > Gastranaerophilaceae > Limenecus. Next base: position 12,356 of record CALVAT010000046.1, on the reverse strand, counting down.
CTTCGGTCAGAACCTTTGCAAACCGCAAAGACCTATGTGTGAAACCTGCCCTGTGCAAGAATATTGCGAAAGTTTTGCTGGTTAACTACATCCCTAATTCTTTTAATACTCCGTCTAACGCAATTTTTACGTGTGCGTAATTTAATCCGCCCTGCATATATGCCGCATAAGGCGCTCTCATCGGGCCGTCTGCGGAAAGTTCAATGGTAGAACCTTCTATAAAACTTCCGCCAGCCATAATTAGCTTGTCATCGTATCCCGGAACTTCGTCGGGAATTGGTGTAAGGTATGATTCTATAGGAGAATTGTGCTGCAATGCCTTGCAAAAAGCTAACAACGGCTCAGGCCTGCCAAATTCTATTGTCTGAATCAAATCAGTTCTGGGAACATCGGGTTTCGGTGTTGAAATAAATCCGATATCTTCAAACACCTGTGAAGCCAGAATAGCTCCCTTAATTGCCTCTGAAACAATAGACGGAGCCATAAAAAGCCCTTGAAAAATAAGCCTTGTCTGGTTAAGCATTGCGCCGCCTTCTGTTCCTATACCGGGAGCTGTAAGCCTATAAGCGGCCTGTTCAACAAATTCTTCTTTACCCGCTATATACCCGCCTGTTTCAACAATGCCGCCGCCCGGGTTTTTGATAAGAGAGCCTGCTACTATATCAGCGCCGATTTCCAAAGGCTCTTTTTCTTCAACAAATTCACAGTAACAGTTATCAACAAAACAGATGCAGTCTGAATTTTTAGATTTTACTATATCTATAACTTTCTTTGTTGTTTCTATATTAAGAGATTTTCTTGTTGAATAACCTCTTGAACGCTGTATTGTAACCATGTTAACGGATTTGTCAATTACCTTTTCCAACTTTTCAAGGTCAACATCCTGATTGTTAACCAGCGGGATTTCTTCGTATTTAACCCCGTGTCCCATCAAAGAAGCTCTGTAGTTTCCTCGTGTCCCGATAACTTCTTCCATTGTGTCATAAGGTGTACCCACGACGGATACGAGCTTTTCTCCGTGTCTCAGATTGCCGAACAGAGCACAGGCAATAGCGTGAGTACCTGATACAAAGTGGTTTCTTACAATAGCGGCTTCTGTTTTAAATACGTCTGCAAAAGTTTTATCCAGAGCCTCACGCCCCATATCGTCGTGTCCATAACCGCTAACAGTTGCGAAATGTTCAAGTCCGATTTTGTTTTTTCTGAAAGCTTCCAGAACCTTTTGCTGGTTATATTCTTTTATTTTATCCACACGTTTAAAATACTGTTGTACTTTTTCTTCGGCTTGTTCAATAATCTTATTCATAAAAATATCTTATCCCTATTCCTTTACCTCAATTAAAATGATAGCAAAAAAGTAACCTGTTGTTTATATAAATTACCCTGTTGTGCTTGTTATGTATCAGTGTCTTATGTATAATCTAAGAATATTATTACATAAGGGATGAGGATATGAGCAACAGAACAATTGCAGAAGCGCTTATTAAAGCACAACAGTTTGAAGACGAGGATAAAATAGAAGAAGCATACGAATGTTATAAATATGCTCACAATATAGATAAAAACGATACAGAAGTTATTCAAAAGCTTGCTACTACTGCACAAATGCTCAATCGAGAAGACGAAGCAATCAATGGATGGAATTTGTATATGCGTCTTAAGCCGGAAGATCCTCTTTCTTATCACCAGCTTTTGGACTTATATTTTCAAGACAACAAATATGAGTATTATATGACAAGAGCAAAGCTAAAAACTCTTGAGCACAGGCTTCCTCAAGCGACTGATGACTATAAAAAAGCTATAGCAAATACAACGGATGAAAAAGAAATTATAAATGCCAGATACTTGCTCGCTCAGACCTATGAGATTCTAAACAAGCCGACAGGAGCTATTGATGAGTATTTAAAAATTCTCGATCATGACAAAAACGAGGCTGTGTATATTTCGCTTGCTAATCTTTATTATACAGAGGATAAAGATGCTGCACTTAACCTCTTGTTGCAGGCAATAAAAGATTATCATGACAGTGTGGCAATAAAAGAGTGCCTTTGTAAAATTTATCTTGCCAAAGGCAACTACGAAAAGGCAGAAGAATACGCTGTAAACGTATTCAATAAAATTAAAGCTATGCTTATGCAAGAAAAGAACGAGCAGGCATGGGAATTATTAGAAACACTTACTAATCAGGACAAACAGGACATCAGCTATAAGGCTTTAATGGCTGAGTATTATTACAATATGGATGATAGCGAAAACGCACTCAGCTGGATAGATGCGCTTGAAAAACAAAATCCGGACAGTCCGCTGCCAAGCCAGATGAGAGCACTTGTTTATGAAAAAAATAACAATGACTTTGAGGCTCATTTTAACTGGGGTAAATATTATATTAAGAAAAATCAGTATGACCTAGCGCTCGATGAGTATTTAAAAGCCTATAATATGCAGCCTAAGAATACTGCTATTATTAAAGAACTTATAAATCTTTATTCTGTATTAAACGACAACTATGCCTGTGCAGAATTTTGTGAAAAACTTGTTGCGATAGACAAAGACGACGTAGCAACATTAAAAAGACTCGTTAAGTTCTACGAAGAACAAGGATACGAAGATAAAGTAATGGAATACCTGCATGCACTGGCAGAGATAAATACTAAGGATTATGCTACGTTTTTAAAACTTGCTAAACATGCCGAAAGTAACAGAAGAATCGATGATGCTATAGATTATTACCAAAAATATTTAAAATTTGCTCCTAGTTCTGACGAAAAAGAAGCAATTAAGAAGAAAGTTGATTTGTTATCAACTGGTGAAATGGTAGAAGAAGAGGGCTTTTTAGATAAAATATTGGGATTTTTCTCAAAAAAATAAAAAAGTACTTGAAATCAAAAATTGCGCATGTATAATTGATTATACAGCGAGAGGGCTGTAGGGTTGGCAAAGGCCAGCTTATAAAATGAAAGAGGGTGCGGGCGTTTAGCTCGGTTGCCTAGTGAGGTTTACCTCACGATTTTAAATAAAGCTTCCCGATGGGGAAGCGCAGTGAAAACAGAATATATGGTGCGGGCGTTTAGCTCGGTTGCCTAGTGAGGTTTACCTCACGATTTTAAATAAAGCTTCCCGATGGGGAAGCGCAGTGAAAACAGAATATATGGTGCGGGCGTTTAGCTCAGTTGGTAGAGCGCTTCCCTTACAAGGAAGATGTCGGGAGTTCGAGCCTCTCAACGCCCACCATTTAAAAAAGAGGGTTTTAGCCCTTTTTTTTTGTGCTCATTTTCTTCCGTGCTCACAATATGCTCACAAAAGTCATATTTTCAAGCTGTCTATAAAATCTTTGATTTTACGTTTCCGGCTTAAATCAGCAACATTATTTTGTTCATGAACTACTTCTATCTCTATCTGTTCTAAGATTGTACATATATCATTTCTTGTTGATTCATCATCTACTAAACTATATAAAAGACAATACAGCGCTTGCACTCGATTTCTTAAAAATGTTCTGAAATCAATACAATCATTGGAACATATTTTTTTAAGAGAAGAAGGCGGAATATCATCATATTCAAAAATATATGACTGTAGTATAACCCTATCAAATGTCAATATTTTAGTAACAACAGCCAAATCTCCCATAATAGACATTATTTCATTTATCAAATTATTATTGTCCATTTACAAACGCTCTCCTAAATCGAACCATTCCCTATTCTCCATCTCTACATTGAATTAGATTTAAGATTGTATTTAGTATTTATATCTTTACAATTTTTCAGTTTTTCAAACTATTCAAAAATGTTAACATAGATAACATGAGCGGCTTGGCAAAAAGAAAAAAATAGGATATAAATTAAAAAGCAATAACCTTAATTAAATTGCATAAACGTAATATGTATGTATATTTATAAATATATAATTCTCTATTAAGTAATAGAGGGATATTATTATGAAAAAATTGTTAACTGTTTTACTGCTTCTAATATGCACAGCCGGTGCAGGTTTTGCTATAGCAACTAACCTATCGCAAAGAAGCGGCTGCTGCTCTCACCATGGCGGTGTTTGCGGCTGCAGCAACGGACGCGCAGTTTGCTGCGACGGAAGTTACAGCCCGTCTTGCGGTTGCAACTAGTGCAAAGAATAACAGCACTTTTATCTATATCCCTCATATTTGCACCAGCAGCAAATGCACATATGTATCTTGAAAAAGAGTATCAAAATCACTGGTGCAAAACGAATAACGGGAAAACAGAGGTAAGACTGCAGGACAAAACAAGAATAGACTGTCTTACTGACAAATACGCGATAGAATTTGATTTTGCAAACAAATGGGCTGAATCAATTGGCCAAGCGCTTTACTATGCTTCTTCTACAGGCAAAGAAGCCGGTATAGTTTTAATAATTGAAAACCCCGAAAAGGATTTAAAATATCTGAAACGACTAAAAAATGTTACTGAAAAATATAACATTAAAGTTTGGACCATCACACCTGAAGATGTCGCAGCAGTAAGCAATTGCGAAAATTAAAAAACTTTTACTAAACACAAATGTTAAGAAATGTTTACAAAAAACAAAAAAAATAGGCAATTCTTCAACACTAAATGTTTTTATTTATATACGAGGAATTAATTACTAAACACGAGAGGAAAACCAACAATGGGTTATGCAATTTTCACAGCTAGAAAATTGATGTTGACCAACCGCGTTAACCAACTTCAAATGAGGATAATGCAGTTGAGCCAACAACAGCAAACCTTATCCGACAACGCCGGAAGGTTGGAACGAGCTATCGCAAATACTCGTAACCTCTTTTCAAATATTGGTAATGCGTTCCAGATGGGTTACACGATGCAGCAGCAGGCAATGAGTCAAAGCTTAATAAAAGCTATGCAGGAAAGTAACGGAGATATTAACAATGCAGCGGTACAAAATGCTCTGGCATCGATGGGATCTTTGTTAAACGGTGGTGCAAACTTTATGAGCACTCCGATGGGGTTAGGTTTGAATATGATGAACCAATCAATAAATATAATAAACGAAAGCAAAATGAGGCAAATTAAAGAGATGGAAAACCAGATAGAACTGGAGAGAAAATCTTTAGAAACTCAGCTTGCAGCAGCACAGAAAGAACTGGAAAGCGTCGAAAAGGCAGAAGAAAAAGCTATCGACAACGCAGCACCGAAATTCGCATAATAATTTTAATAATCACAAATACACCAAAACAAAGCCAAATTCTAAAAAAACGAATTTGGCTTTTTACTTATGTAAAATACTTTTTATCAATAAGCTCATCCGGCATAAATTGTTGTTTATATTCCGGATTGTCATGCGTATATACATATCCCTTGCCGAATCCATACTTTTGCGCATCCTTATAGTGTGCATCTCTCAAGTGCATTGGCGGAGGATAATCCAAACCGCTCATAATATCAGAAAGTGCCGCATCTACCGCGCAAATAGCCTGATTGGATTTTGGTGCATCACAAATATATGCAACAGCCAGTGCAAGCGGTATACGCCCCTCGGGAAGCCCCAAAAGCTCCACTGCTTTATATGCATTAGCTGCAATATTAAAAGCATTGGGATCAGCAAGCCCGACATCCTCAGCCGCGCAAACAATCATTCTTCTAGCAATAAATCTAGGATCCTCGCCTCCTGCTATCATTTTAGCAAGCCAGTATATAGCAGCATTCTTGTCCGAACCTCGCATACTTTTTTGAAAAGCAGAGGCCATGTCGTAATGTTCTTGTCTGGAATATTTGATAGTTTTTTCCTGCGCCAGACTTTCCAATATTTCTATAGACAAGCTTCTTTTATTGTCTTTATAATCAGCAGCAAAATATGAATTTTCCACAAGGTTCAAAGCAAGCCTTGCATCCCCGCCAGAATATTTAACTATAAAATCAATAACCTGCTGTTTTAATACAATCGGGCCATGCTTATCAGAAAGGTATGTAAAACCCTTTTGAACAATAGAGTACATATTATCTTCGTCTATCGGTTGCAGCATGAGAACCTGAACCCGAGATATTAAAGCAGGCACTACCTGAAACGAAGGGTTTTCTGTAGTAGACCCGATTAAATAAAGAGTTCCATTTTCTAAATATGGAAGCAAAGCATCCTGTTGAGTTTTACTGTATCTATGGATTTCATCTATAAAAAGAATAGTTTTTTTGTTATATCTTAAATTTTCCTTCGCTTTCTCAACGCAATCTTTTATGTCTTTAATACCGGAGTTTACAGCACTTATCTCAATAAATTCGCTATTTGTATTTGAGGCGATAAGTCTTGCGAGTGTAGTTTTACCACATCCAGGTGGCCCCCAGAAAATACATGAAAAAAGTCTGCCCGAACGAAGCAGATTTATAAAAGCAGCATTATCTCCTACAATCTGATTCTGCCCGAGATATTCATCAAGACTCTTAGGGCGCAAAAGCTCCGCAAGAGGAACCTGCTTATTAGAATTTTCTAGAGAATCAAATAAATTCATAAAGACATGATATGTTGGAAACATATTGAAGTCAAAATATGACACCTGACAAAATTTAGTTATAATAAAATTATGAAAAATAGTTTTTCAAAACTCTTAATACTATTCATTTGTATATTTATATGCAGCGGTTCCGGTTACAAAGGGAGTCTGCCGGACATAAATATGCAGTTTGAATATAAAAGGACTTCTGTACAAGAAACACAGCCATTTTATAGAACAATAGATGAATTTGATCATCCAGCTCAATTTAAAAACGTACCGAGAGAAAACCCGTCATACATTGATATCATTTTAAAAAAAGATAAGTCCTCGCCATATATTAATGACTTAAATGATGTTATACCGCTTTTAGAAAAGTTACAAAAATGTATACAAAATAATGGAAACATACAAAAATTCAATGCAATTTCAAGTTCAATAATTGACCACGCAGACTACATTGCACAAAAATACGCAGACAAACCAGAAAGATACTATATTTCTTTTTCTAAGCTGCAGAATATTGCCGCACATGTTCGAACAGTTGCCACATTAAGGTGCGAATCTCTTGTATACATAAAATATCTGGCTGCGCAGGGAGAAGGTCAAATATACAGTAAAGAAAGTCTGCAAGAACAAATAGACATGCTTGAACGTGATCTTGATATAACAATTAAAATTTTAAAAGATTCAACATAGCCTACGGCTTTATATTTACCTGTCTAATGCATAAAGCATAAAATTTTTCTAAGTTTGTATTGTTAAAGCAATCTTTAGACAGGGGTTTATTATGCATAAAAAAACAGCTATGCTTTGGTTATTACTGGTAGTATTTATTTCCGGCATGCCGGCACACGCATATAAAGTCAAAACATTTCAACCGTTGAGGATAAATCCACTTGCTGTTCCGTACAATCCTTATCAGGCACCCGGGGTTAATGAAAGCTATCCCAAAATTACGCAAATAGAATATGCCCTATTTAAAAGATCTTATGAAAAGCAAAACATATACAACAGGCTTGCAAGAATAGAAAAAAGAATTTTTAAAAAATCATTTAACAATCTGCCTCTTGCAACAAGAATGGAAAATATTACCAATAATATGGACTCAGGTGTTATGTATAACATATCCAGCAACGAGCTTTCAAAACTAGAAAGAAAAGTTCTGGGAAGAACCTATGAGTTTGATGACACAGAATCTCGCATAACAAGAATGGAAAAAGAAATGCTCGGCGCAATGCAGAGCGGAAATTTAAAGACAAGGCTTGAAACTATAAAAACCGCATCAAAACATTACAATTCCTATCCAGAGATAGTACAATCCCAGACAATATCACCTCAAACTATCTATCCTCAACAGTATACAACCTCGGCACCAATGGCTTATTATCCGCCTGCATACGGATATTGGAACACAAACCAGAATAGAGGATTTGGCGGTTTCTTAAAAAATATGTTCGGTTCAATGTTTAACGGTGGTTACGGAACAATGACAGGCTATACTCCGCCTATTTATGACCCGTATAGTCAGTTTGATCCAGGCATGGGTTTAAGAAACGAATATCACAGCAATACACGCAGCTATCTCAGAAACAGAAACTACAACACAGGCTCTAGCGTCAGAATTTTAGACTAAGTAAAAAAAATTTGGTATAATAACACAATCCAATAGTTTATTCAGGAGGTTATTATGGCTAAAGAATGCAGTTTTGATGTAGTTTCGGAGTTTGATAAACAGGAACTTGTTAACGCGGTTGACCAGACAAAAAGAGAATTAACGTCAAGATTTGACTTAAAAAACACAAATTCTGATATAGAGCTTGAAGCTGACAAATGTATTACAATAACGACAAGTGATGATATGAAATTAAGAAATATTCTAGACATCTTACAAACAAAACTTGTCAAAAGGAATATAAACATAAAAATATTAGACCCGCAGCCGGTAGAGAATGCTCTAGGCGGTAATGTAAGACAAATTTTTAATCTTAAAAAGGGGCTTTCAACAGAATTGGCTAAAAAGATTGTAGCTGATATTAAAAACTCAAAAATAAAAGTTCAGGCATCCATACAGGGAGATCAGGTAAGAGTTTCTGGAAAAAGTAAAGATGACCTGCAGGATGTAATAAAACTGCTTAAAGGAAATGAAGACTCATACGATATTCCTTTACAGTTTCAAAACTACAGATAAAATTTTTCGATTACTCTGTTATTGTTACAATATGTTGCATTGTAAAATATACAATAGCAAAAAATTTGATGTACTAACTTTAAGCTATTGTCGGGTTTGGACGACATTATTAAAATAAGTTAAAAATTTTTTATAATGGATTGAAAAACCTTCATTCTTATGCGAAAGTACATAAGGGCAGGAAAAATGATAGTAAATCAAAAACCGAACATTATACAGAGCGATCGACTTAGTCACAAGCAAAAGCCATCTGTGACAAAAGATAAGCTTTCCGAGAATATTTACAATAAGCAAACGCCTTTAATGAGAGAGTCAGTTAATTCTTCCTTTAAAGGCGTTTCTTTTAAAGGGCTTTCGGCTCAACAGATAAAACAATCTATTGCCTTATACAATGAACATAAATACAACTTGATGGACAGCCTAAAATTGCTGGAAAAATACATTGGAAAAGCGCCGGTAGTACTTGAAGCTGACACAAGCAAATGGCAAGAGATAGGCAAGCATATCATTAAAGCTCAAAATGACACAACGGTTGTTATTAAAGAAAAAAACTGGACAAAACAGCTTTTAGATGCGATGGCTTCGCCGGTTACAGAACTGCCTTTTCGTATACTTAAATCCTTTAAACAATCTTTTCTGGGCAAAAGTGTAACCAATGCAACAGAACAAACAGCTGCTCAAAATCAGAATTTTATACAAAGAAAAATGAACTCTATAGATAATCCTGATATTGTCAACTCATTTATCGGATATATGGAGTCAGCTCAAAAATACAAATATGATACGGATAAAACACGTTCTGCCGGTTTAATGTCTAACGCACTAAAAATGTTCGACGCAAAATCAGGTAACTACAACGCAGTTCACGAAAGAGCATTAACAAGAATAGTTACAGGTTTTATACCTGCATATTTTCTAGCTAACGATGCTTATAACCTGTCAAGGCTCTGTGATGATGATCCTCAAAAGGCTGACAAAGAAAGAAAACTCCGTTTTAATCAGGAAACAAAACGTGTGCTTTCAAATGCTTACTTGCAGTTAATTACGCTTGGTGCTTTATCTAAATGGATAAATAAAAGCAAAGCTACATTCGTTGGTGTTACAGCTTTAACAGTACTTATTACCGAAGCATTTTCAAGATTGTCTAACGGTAAAAAGATTCACATGATTAATAAAGAAGAAGCCATCGAAATGAACAAGAAGGAAGGCATACTGCCTGCTGATTATCAGCCGCCGCAAGAAGGCAAAGCAGAAGATAAAACAGCTGCTTATATTCCTACCTTTAAAGGTTCTAAAGTATTCAGGGGCTTCGGTCTGGCAGATATGCCACTTGCACAAATGAGCAACGTTAATATGACAGGCAAATCTGTTGATGAAAAGCTCAAGACCGTTAATGATTCAAAACCTCTGCTTACTTTCTCAACGCTTGCAAAATGGTTTGTAGGTACAATAATCTTAGGCTTTGGACTTAAGCATGCCAAAAACATTAATATCGCAAAAAATGTTAAAGTTAACGACTATTTCAAAGTTCTAGCGAATAAATATGACAAAATATTTAACGCATTAACTAGAGTTGACTATAAAATATCCAAACAAGACTATAATAAGTTAATCAACAAGCTTAAAGAATATGATGAGGTTGTTGGAACATATTTCGAAAATGTTATCCAAAACTACCAGAAATCAAACAAAGTTCTATCTATAGCAAAAGAATTTTCTAATACATTGAAACAGGCAGGATTGGATAAATTTGCACAAAGCTTTGAACATCTTGCTAATTCAAAATTAAAAACATCATTCAAGGATATAGCATCTTACAATAAAGCACAGGCCTTTATTTCACAAAGAAACAAACAAGTTATTTCACACAACTTGAATGATCTCATTACAACAATGAAAAATAATGGGCTTGAACAACAGGCTAAACAGCTTCAAACAATAATACTGGATGAGAGCGGTATTGTTGTTACAAAAAATTACAACAAAGCTAAAAAATTCATTAATGAAAATGCAAAAGATTATGCATTTACATTTGATAATAGATTCCGTGTAGAGGAAGGAACTGAAAACCTTAAACTTTTTGAAGACGCGATAACAGCATTAAAAAATGTAAATCCGGAATCAGCAAATAACTACAAAAAACTGGTCGAAGACACAGTGAACGCAGAAACAATTTATCTTGGCAAAAAGGGTATACCGGTTATAAAAGAATTAGCAGACTTTGTAACAGAACCGTTTAAGTTTATGTGGGGAACAATAACTCTCCCTTATAAACATATAGCCAAGCCTATTTCTAAGTTAATACAGCCGGATGTTAAACTGCCACAATGGCCTAAAGAAAATGAAATGGTTGCAGCTGCAGTAAAAAGGATGACCAAAGACCCGATAATCAAACTTCCACCTGTATTCGGGCCTCATCAAGGTATTGCAAAAATAGATTACAGCAAAGAAGATTTTGCAAAATATATGAACTTGCAGTTTAACAAAGGGTTTAACACAGCAACAATGTCCAGTCTTTCAAATTCGGATCTATCGGCACTTGCTAAAAACACATCAACAGCAGCAACTGCTTGGTTCTTGATGACAGACAACCATAACATGGTTATGCAGAAATCAAATGGTGAAAACAAATCAGGTGCTATACTAAAAGCAAAAGAAAGAGCTGTACAAGAAACATCAAGACAATTCTACAATGTAATGTTTATATCACTGTTCAACAATACATTTAGAAATCTCTATAATTCAAGCTTATTCGGAGCACAAACAGTCAACACAGCATCGACACTTGTTGGTGAATATGTTAACAGAAAAGCCATCGGCATGCCGGTAACACCGCAAACAAGAGATGAAATTCTTGAGCACGAATATAAAAACGTTACCCAGAAAGGTCTTAAAGGTGATTTCTTCAGATTTATGTCGAGATTAACCGGCAAAAAAGTACTTTCTCAACGCGCTCCACAGAAGGCGAATAAGGAAACAGAGATTAAAAAATAGAATATAAAAAAGAGATTGTAAATTTTTACAATCTCTTTTTTTAATTAAAAACTCTGATTATAAATGTTTTTCTATATTAGATGTAATAGTTGATTTAGGAACTAATCCAACTAGTCTTTCAACAGCTTTGCCATCTTTAAATATCAACAAAGTAGGCAAACCGCTTACAGAATATTCTTTAGCTGTTTTCAAGTTCTCATCAGTATTTAGTTTAACAATTTTAAGTTTGCCTTCATAATCTTGGGCAACTTCATCTAACACCGGTCCCAGTTTTCTGCAAGGGCCACACCACGGTGCCCAAAAATCAACAACAGTTAACTCAGAAGAATTTATAACTTCTGATTCAAAAGTTGAATCATTGATATCTAATGCGTTTGACATAACATCTCCTCCTTAAACCATATTATAAAGGTATAATGTAATTTTAACAAAAAGTCAATTAATAGACCAGATTAAAAAATTTAATAAAAAATTATTGACTCAAAATATTCTTCTGATATTATTAAGTAACGAGGAGATAATTCGTAGAGCAAGGTTCTACCAACTCCTATGATAATTGAATAATATATGCCACGTTAGCTCAGTTGGTAGAGCAAGGGACTGAAAATCCCTGTGTCCTTGGTTCGATTCCGAGACGTGGCACCATTTAAAAAAGACTCCGTTTGTGAGTCTTTTTTTATTATTCTTTTTACTGAAAATCCCTGTGTC
>CALVAT010000045.1 GCA_944325565.1 Candidatus Gastranaerophilales bacterium | reverse complement strand
TATGCAACAGCTATATCAGTTCAGCACGCAGGCAGGCGCTTAAGATGATTCCTGTAGAATAAAGCTTTTAAAATTTAGTTATTATTGACAAAAAAACTGCCCGGGAAAATCCCGAGCAGTTTTTACAATTGTATTCACAAAATCTGATGTCTTGGATTATTGGCGTTCACAAGGTTTAGTATTTCGTTTCGAATTTTTATTCTAAAAATTCTTCACTTCATTAACCTTGCTCACATGGCTGTTCGCTCGTCTGTTTCTCAGACTCGACTACACAGCCGCACAAAATCCGCTCTCTTGAATTTGCTTATCGCTCGGTACTGCCGTTCGCCGCGCTTTGCTCTGGCTCACTTCATACCTCGCTTTCCGGATTTCATCCGTCCGCAAATCCGCTACGCAATGATTTTGTCTACAACGCCGGCGCCAACTGTACGTCCGCCTTCTCTGATAGCGAATCTCATACCTTGTTCGATAGCTACAGGAGCAATCAATTCAACGTCCATTACAACGTTGTCACCAGGCATAACCATTTCGCCGTCAAATTTGATAGAACCAGTTACGTCAGTTGTTCTGATATAGAACTGAGGTCTGTAACCTGGGAAGAAAGGAGTGTGACGTCCGCCTTCTTCTTTTGTCAAAACGTAAACGTTAGCTGTGAATTTAGTGTGAGGTGTGATAGAACCAGGAGCAGCCAATACTTGACCTCTCTGAACTTCAGTTTTATCGATACCACGGAGCAATGCACCGATGTTATCACCTGCAAGACCTTCGTCTAACAGTTTTCTGAACATTTCAACACCTGTAACAGTTGTTTTCTTAGTTTCGCCGAAACCAACGATTTCAACTTCTTGACCAACTTTAACTTTACCTCTTTCAACACGGCCGGTAGCAACAGTACCACGACCTGTGATAGAGAATACGTCTTCAACCGGCATCAAGAAAGGTTTGTCCAAATCACGTTCAGGAGTCGGGATGTAAGAGTCAACTGCATCCATAAGTTCCCAAATTTTGTCAACCCATTTGTCTTCGCCTCTTTGGATGTTCGGATTAGCTTGAACTGCTTCTAATGCTTTCAAAGCTGAACCTTTGATAACAGGGATGTTATCGCCATCGAATTCGTAAGAAGATAACAATTCTCTTGTTTCCATTTCAACGAGTTCGAGAAGTTCTTCATCATCAACCATATCGCATTTGTTCAAGAATACAACCAATCTAGGAACACCAACCTGTCTTGCTAACAAGATGTGTTCACGAGTTTGGGGCATCGGGCCGTCTGTAGCAGCGATAACGAGGATACCGCCGTCCATCTGAGCAGCACCTGTGATCATGTTTTTAACATAGTCAGCGTGGCCGGGGCAGTCAACGTGAGCATAGTGTCTAGTTGCTGTTTCGTATTCTACGTGAGCAGTAGAGATAGTAATACCTCTTGCTTTTTCTTCCGGTGCAGCATCGATTTCATCGAATTTTTTAGCTTGAGCTTGACCAGCTGCTGCCAAAACAGAAGTGATAGCTGCTGTCAATGTAGTTTTACCGTGGTCAACGTGGCCTACTGTACCAATGTTAACGTGCGGTTTCGTACGTTCATACTTTTCGCGTGCCATGAGAGTAATCTCCTTTTTTTAAATAATATTCTACTACGTCTATTATATTTCAAATAGGTGGAGCCAGAGTTGGCATTAAGGGCATAAATGCCCATCCATTATACAATCTTATATGCTCATTCTCATTTGTCAAGCAAAACCCATGCCTTTTAAGTATTTTACCCGCCATAAACCCGAAAAAAATTTCCGGATAAATTGACTTAACAAAAATCTTTATTAAATAAGAAATTATAACTGATTGCGAGGTAGATATAGTGTTTTTCAAACGTACAAAAGAATGTTCCCACCCCAGAGTTGCACCGGACAAAGACGCCTGCTACTGTCCGGACTGCGGAAAATATATAGAAAACAAATGGTATCTTACGCGCTGCAACTGCTGCAACGTCAAAAGAAAAAGTATAATCAAATTCGACACAATAATGCCGGAAACAAAATACTGCCCAAACTGCGGCTCTGAACACTATCACGTTGAAGAAATAAAATCCATAAACTTTATAGATATCAATTTTGCCGTACTTGTAAAAAAAGTGAATGAACAAATGTCAATGAATCGTTCTCAAAGCTGGATAGACCGAGATACAGAACCGATAAAACTTCTGGGCATAAATCTTGGCGGTGCTTTTAGTTCTTAAATCCAAATATTAAGTATTGTAAAATTACAAATAATAAAATATTCAAAATTTTTATGTTAGCCTTTTAAATAAACAGATACCAAACTATTGAGGAAAACATGAAAACCACATTGAGAACAATATACGCTCCGCTGAACGATTATGTTAAAGGAGCAATGCCCAAAACAAACCCGAAACAACTTATGAGAAAAATGGTTGCCAATCCCGATTTTGAAAAATTCAAATCAATCCAAAGAAAAGCTGACCGCGGGGATGTCAGATTTCATTTCACATTTTCTGAAGAAGCCCCGGATACAATAAGCCTTAGCATTGCAGACAGAAAAAATCCGACCGCCGTTGATGTAGGCATTATGTTAGACAACATGTTCAAAAACAAAAGTAATAGAGAAAAACTCCCCACTATGTCGACAAAAGAATTTTTCGGATTTTTCAAAGATGTATTAAAAGGTACATTCTTCCCTAATACCGTATCTCATTACCCCGTAAAAAAAGTTGAATTTAATCCTTCAGAACCTTATGCTGACAAAATTTCAACAGCAATGCGGGAATTTGCTAACGATAGACTCTTTGGAATTAAACCGAATAAATAATCTTGATAAATCTCCTTGTTTTGACTACGATTCAATTGTGAATTGGTACAATATAAGGAGATTTATTATGTCAAGAAGACCTGTTATCGCCGGTAACTGGAAAATGCACAAGTTACAGGCAGAATCCGCTCAATTAGTTAACGATTTGATGGCGGAATTAAAAGATATGGACAAAACAACTATGCCGGAAGTTGTTGTAGCTCCTGTATTTACATCATTGTATGCTGTAAATAAAGCTATGACAGATTGCGGCTGCGGCAGAGTAAGACTCGCCTGCCAGAATTGTTATTTCGAAACTCAAGGCGCTTTCACAGGTGAAGTTTCTGTTGAAATGGCAAAAGATGCCGGCTGTGAATACATCATCATCGGTCACTCTGAAAGAAGACAGTACTTCGGCGAAACTGATGAAATGGTTAACAAAAAAGCTAAAAAAATCCTGTCAGAAGGACTTGTTCCTATCATCTGCTGCGGCGAATCTCTTGAACAAAGAGAAGCAGGTGTTACAGATTCTCACATAGCTTCTCAGATTAAAGCAGCATTGAACGGACTTACACCGGACGAAGTTGCTAAATCAATCATTGCTTATGAACCTATCTGGGCTATCGGCACAGGCAAAACCTGCGACTCGGTTGAAGCTAACAGAGTAATCGCTATGATTAGAGGCGTTGTAAAAGATATCGCAGGCGCTAATGCTGCTGATTCTATCAGAATCCTCTACGGCGGAAGCGTAAAACCTGAAACAATCGAAGAACAAATGGCTCAATCTGACATCGACGGCGCACTTGTCGGCGGCGCAAGCCTTAAAGCTGACAGCTTTGCTAAAATTGTTAAAGGTGCTATGTAAATGGCCGCTAAAAGCGTAACCGTCCTATAACGGTGTTACGGTTTATGAAAAAACAAAAAAGATAAGCTAAATTATAAAAAGCCTCTATATAAAAATATAGGGGCTTTTTTATTTCTATTAAAGTGTCATATCTGTTAATAAAGATTGTTCGAGAAAAATTCGTGATAAGGCTCTGCCTAACAAAAGCAGCCAGCGGCTGGTTTTGTGAGAGGTAAGTGACGTGAACGAATTTTTGGAGTGACACATTGTTCACATAGTGAAGCCATTTTTCACAAAATCAAAGCCTCTCATAAAACCTGACATTTAGTCAGCTTTTATTCGGCAGAGTGGAAAAAGAAGGCAAAGGTGAGCAGGTGCTGGCTGCGGTCAGCCGGCAGCAACTGCGACACTAGATTAGATTTGTATTCTTTGTCACAAAATCAACAACATCAAAATCCTTGACTTTTTCTCCGAGCATTTTAACAACATCCGGCAATACTTCAATATTTTCTTTTACCTGTGACATGGGTGTTGAAGAATTTACGAACTTGTCCATATAAATATTAAAGTCCGTAGCCAATTTGTCGGTTGCAGGTGCCAAATCTTTAAACAGAGCAGTTATTTTGTCAGGTTTTGCATTAGGATTAACAAAAGTCCTTATCATATCCATAAAGTTTTCCTGTTTGGAATAATCCATTGTATAACCGCCGTTAAGAGTTTCTCTGGCGATATCAGGAACAATTTTTACGGTTTCTCGCATTTGTGCGGCCAGTTCTTTATTTTTAAGAACTCCGCCGGACATCATACCCAGAGCATATTTTGATGTTAATGAATCAGTGTTGTTAATTATTGCATCAGCCAGTTCCATTGCTTCAGGGTTTGTTTTAGAGGCTTCAATCATATCTTTAACAATGGCTTCTCTGTAAGTTACACCAGCCGGAGTCTTTGCCGCAAGATTAACGGTTGTGGGCAGCATTTCATTATGTGTTGCAAGTTCCAGAGTATCAGCAACAGTCCCCATATGTTTCTGGTTTAGTTTTTTTATTTCAGATGCAAATTGCTTTAGCTCCGGAATTTTTTCTGTATAGTAATCGATTGTCTGTACAAGTTCTTCTCTGGTTCTTGTATCGGGCTTTCTTGTAACTGCGCCCATTTGTTCAAATCCGCCCGTAAACAATCTTCTTACAGGTTCTTTAAGCGTTGTTTGCGCTATTTTTCCGAATAATACCATTTTGTTATTACCTTTCTGCTGTGTGTTTGGCATTATAAAACCTGTAAATGAAAAAAATTGCTAAATTTTTATGAGTTTCTGTTAAAATTTATTTGTACGAATTTGTAATTATAAATGTAAAAGGGATAGAGTTTATGTTGGATATGATATTGGGGCATTTGATAGCTTTTATTGAGGGAGTAATTTCTAAAACAGGAGCCTGGGGAATAATGTTTCTTATGGCAATAGAATCCTGCAATATACCATTACCCAGCGAAGCTATACTACCATTCGCCGGCTACATGGTCACAAAAGGGGTGTTCAATATACATGTAGCAGCTCTGTCCGGAGCATTCGGCTGCGTATTAGGTTCAATTCCATCATATTACCTCGGCTATTTCGGCGGACGCCCGTTCGTTGAAAAATACGGCAAATGGTTTTTAATAAGCAAAAAAGACCTCGAAGACGCTGACAAATGGGTGCAAAAATACGGCGACTGGGCATTTTTTATTTGCAGAATGCTCCCAGTGGTGAGAACATTTATCTCTTTCCCGGCGGGTATATTAAGAGCCAAAAAACGTGTTTTCTTTACTCTGACATTTTTAGGGTCGCTTGTTTGGAGTTATTTTCTGGTATTTGTCGGAGTAAAAATGGGGCAGAACCTTGAAGCCTTCAAACACATCTGGCATAAATTTGATGTTGCCATTGTTTCTGTATGTTTTGTGCTCGGTATTGCTTATCTTTACAAGCATTTCAAACATTTGAAGGATTAGTAATAATAAATTGTTAATTTTTGGTTAAAAAACAAAGTCCGTTTAAAAAACAGCGCAATAATATAGGTGTTGAAAGAAAAAATAATCAAAAAACCGAAAGGAGCAGATTATGAGATTCTTAATAAAAAAAACACCTGACACATTTTTAAAATCAGTCAACGATGAAATCAGTTCAATTTTGAACAGAAATTTTGGCAGCCTTTATCCAGAATACGGATTTGGCGAAGATACCGACAAATTAATGATGCCTGTTGAAATTAAAGAAAAAGAAGACCGTTTTGAAATCAAAGCAGAACTTCCGGGTGTTAAAAAAGAAGATTTAGACATAGATATGGATAAATCACACATCACAATCAACGCTAAAAAAGAAGAGGAAACTGAAGAAAATACTAAAACCTACAAAAAATCAGAATTTCAATACGGCGAATTTTCAAGAACAGTTTACTTCTCTGAAGAAATTGATACAGAAAATACAAAAGCAAAACTTGAACACGGTGTTTTAAGAATTGAAGCACCTAAAATGAAAAAAGAAAATAATAACAACAAAAAACTTGTTGTAGAATAATTTTTTCATCCATCATCTATCCATTAAAAAGCCAGAGCCCCGTCCTTTTCAGGACAGGGCTTTTATCATTCTATTATTTTTCTGTTGTATCAGGTATTGAATAAAAATATTTATACCCGTCATTGTAAGCCTTCACAATGCTTTTAGCAAACCTTTTTCCGTTTGACCAGTATGCCATGTGAGAAGAAAAAATATTAGTACGGCATTTTACTCCGGTAGCATCATACAAAAATCCGCCGTTTGGAGTTATATCACCCAGACTTTGCGAATTTTGCAAATCGTTTAAAGTCGGCTTTCCGGCAAGCGGCATACCGATAAAATCGTTTTCATAATTTACAACAAGAAAGAAAACATTGTTTTCAACAAGATATTTCATCGCAAGCTGCATTAACTGATTGCTGGAAGAGCCCTCTTGCGGCGCAGAAGAATCGAATATAGTTAAAGGAGCGCCGAATACAACAACACCCTTTAGCGCACCCTGCGGGGAGCAGTATTTATCCGTGTAGGTGTCAAGGTTAGGAAATTCGCGCTTTAAAAAGGATATATCAGGATTTGCGACAAACTCGTCGTTATCCGTATAAAAAACCAGTTTGCTTTCTTTTAGAGCGTCCAGACATGTTGGTTTAAATTTATGTTTTTTGACTGTTTGTGTAAAATATCTGCTCATATATGAATCATCATTAGCAGCATTTTTAACTTCGTTTAAATCAATTATAGGCATCTTCTGTGTGAGATATTCAGAGGCAAGCAGGCTTCCTGCGCTGTAGCCGTATAAAATAACCTGATTGCCTTTTGAGTATTCCTCTTTAACAACTTTAAGCAAATCATTCAAAAGCGGTGTGTAATTAACGGGTTTGCTTATCCATATTGCGTCATGCAGCAGGTGTGAAAGAGTTTCTCTGCCGAATCTGGAAATAAAAGTCCCTACATTTTTCACATAAGCAAGAGCTTTATCTAATATTTTCTGGTTTTCTTCTGTCTGGTCGGCCCAGAAAAATATTATTTCTTTTTCGCCTATTTTTTTGTTGCCGTTATCTAACAGATTTTTATACATAAAAGGGTCGTTTTGAAACTGTTTAACCATATCATCGTGCACATTGCGCACAGAATTGTTAAAGGCATCTCTTGTTTCGTAAGCACCGTGGATGTAAATAATGTCTATCGGTTTTGCATTAGCAGCTATAGGCAATTCCTCATTCGAAGCTGCAAACCCCGCAGCGCAGATGGACAAAAAAAACGCCATCAACAAAAAAATTCTTGTTAAAAATTTCATACTCCGACCCTCTGATACTGTTTTACAACATTTGTATTATTTTAAATATAAGAAAAAATTTACATTTATTATATCATGGATTTTTAGGATTTTGGCTGTGGATTTGTACAGGTTAAAGTCATATATTTCATATAGTCAACAAGACAACGGTTCGATGTGTGTAGATAAACAAAATCCGACCTTTGTAAGAACTCTGAAAAAATGATTAAGTATCATTTTTTTAGAGGCAGGCTAAGTCAGATACGAAGTATCTGCGTGCAGTATAAAAATTAAAAACGAACCATACCCTAAAGGGCATCCTGATTTGTATGGCTCGACTTCGGCTTGCCAACAACTCAAGCAAGAAAAGAAAAACCGGCGCTTATCAAAAGAAACAGTAAAGTGTTTTTATCAAAGATTTTGCCGTGACAAGCTACGGTCAAAATCTTCTCAAAACACAACTGTTTCTAGCCAAGTTCCATCAGGGCTACACCCCAGTTCACTATTAAAAGAACAAGCGTATTTGCAATATCATAATGAGGTCGTGAAGCCATTTTGCACGTTTCGCCACAGCTCAACGGCAAAAGAAGGCAACCTCCTACGGCTTACAAGGTAAGCCGTGTATATTAAAATAAATTTTTTGTTATTTATTTTATATAAGGTCTTACGTATTCAAGGATTTTTTCGACAGCTTCTTCTGGTTTAACCTTGAATACTTCGCCTGTTTCTCTTACCTTAAATTCGACAAAACCTTCGTTAATTGTTTTTCCGACAGTGATTCTGAACGGGAAACCGATTAAATCAGCATCTTTAAACTTAACACCGGCTCTTTCATCTCTATCATCAAGCACAGCTTCCACTTTTGCAGCAAGCAGTTTTTCATAGATTTCTTGAGCAACTTTCATCTGCAATTCGTCCTGAATATTTACAGGCACGATATCAACGTGATAAGGCGCAATCGCAATAGGCCATTTAATGCCCCATTCATCATGGTGACGCTCAACAGCAGCGGCCGCAGTTCTTGAGATACCAATACCGTAACATCCCATTATAAAAGGCTGTGTTTTGCCGTTTTCATCGAGATATACAGCGTTCATTGCTTTGGAATATTTTGTCCCGAGCTGGAAGATATTACCGACTTCAATACCTTTGGTTACATAAAGAGGCTCACCGCAATCAGGACATTTTTCACCCGCTTCAACAAGTCTGATATCGGCAAATACCGGTGCATTCAAATCTGACCAGTTGACTCCTGTAAAGTGTTTGTCTGTTTCGTTTGCACCTATGACAAAGTTCTTCATTTCTTGAGCCGTTAAATCAGCAACAACCGTAATTTTTTCGCCCTCATATTCTTCAGGAATTTTTACCTGTTCAATATCTTTCGGCCCGACAAACCCCTTGCTTGCGCCGAAAATAGCCTCAAGCTCAGCAGGAGCAGCACTTCTGATTTCGTTTGCACCTACAGCGTTCATAACTTTTGTTTCTTCAAAAGTCTTGTCAGCTCTGATTAAAGCCATAACGATTCTGTTATCCGCAACATAAATCATAGATTTTAAAATAACCGTTGCGGGGATTTTTAAAAATGCTGCAAGTTCTTCAATAGTGGTTGTATTCGGGGTATCAACTTTTTTGAATTCACTAAAGCCGAATTTTGCCCCGTCAACCTCTGCAGCCTCAAGCACTGAAACAGCATGGTTTGCGTTAGCTGCATATCCGCAGTTTTTGTTTTTACAGAAGAATACGTCGTTTTCGCCCGCGTTGTTTTCGTTGTCATCAATCAAAACCATATATTCATGCGATACAGCACCGCCGATTGCACCGGAATCGGATTGTACGGCTTTTGTTTCCAAACCGCAGCGCTCAAAAATTTTGTAATAGGCTTTTGCCATATCAGCGTAAGATTTTTCAAGCCCTTCCTGAGAAGAATCAAAGCTGTATGCGTCTTTCATAATGAATTCACGTCCTCTTAAAAGACCGTAGCGAGGGCGAACCTCATCGCGAAATTTGGACTGGATTTGATACAGGTTAACAGGCAGCTGTTTGTACGATTTTATCCCTTCTCTTGCAACAGCTGTTATAACCTCTTCGTGTGTAGGTCCAAGGCACATGCCGCGTCCATGGCGGTCTTTAAGACGCATGAGTTCTTTGCCGTAAACGTTCCATCTGCCTGATTCCTGCCAGAGTTCTTCCGGCTGAACAAACGGCATCAGCATTTCTTGAGCACCTGCAGCATCCATTTCTTCTCTGACTATATTTTCAACTTTTTTCAAAACCCGCCACATCAAAGGCATATAGTTATAAACGCCCTGTGCAAGTTTTCTTATATATCCTGCTCTGACAAGCAGTTTGTGGCTGATAACCTCGGCGTCCGAGGGGAATTCTCTAAGTGTTTGTACAAACAATTTCGACATTTTCATGATATTAAATCCTATCTAATCTAGTGTCGCAGTTGCTGCCGGCTGACCGCAGCCAGCACCTGCTCACCTTTGCCTTCTTTTTCCAAAATCTTTGATTTTGTGAAAAATGGCTTCACTATGTGAACAATGTGTCACTCGCCTACACTTAACTTCGTTAAGTTTCGGTGACAGGCTCACAAGTATCGCTTACGCTCTACTGTTCGCTTTGTCAAAAAATTCGTTCATGCCGCATGGCGCCTTATCACAAATTTTTCTTGAACACTTTATATTACATTTTCTTTAATGTTACCACAAAAGTCTTGATAATATTTTTTCAGCAGTCTAAAATTTAACTACTAAGCAAATTTTACAGAAGGGAATGACCAAAAATGAAAAAAGATATTCATCCGGAATATAAAAAAATGAAAATCAAATGCGTTTGCGGCAACGAAATCGAAACAGGTTCCGTTGAAGAAAACATCACCGTTGAAATCTGCAACAAATGCCATCCGTTCTACACAGGCAACCAGAAAATCATGGATACTGAAGGCAGAGTTGAAAGATTCAAAAAAAGATACGAACAAAAATAGTTCCGGTTATCTTAAAAATTTAAAAAAGAAGGTTTTAAATCAAAAACCTTCTTTTTTTACTTTTTTTCCTCCATTTTGAGCCGACATTTCGCCGCATTTTCCATGTGTCCTGCACATTCACTTTGATACGCAGACAAAAAACATCGCTTTCGGGTTTCGATGTGTAAAAAATTTTTCGCGGGCGCAACCCTTACAATCGAATAAATTTTTTGAGCCCGTTATCAGGCTTTTTAACAAACGTTTTTTTAAACATACAGTAAATTATACCCGAACAATATTTTTCTCATGATAAAACGCATGTGAGTGCCCTTAAATTGAAAGTGAGAAAGAAGTAAAAAAGAAAAAAATGAAAAATAAAAAAAGTTGTTGTGAAAGTTTGTTGAAAAATTAAATAAATTTTTATCTTATTTCTTACTTTTCTTTCATTTACTTTTCTTTTCTTTACTTTACTTTTATAGTATTACGAACGTATTACGTTTGTAATACGTTCGTACAAATCAAAAATCCGCTCAGGACAAGATTTTTAAAAAATTACACTTAAAAAAATGAATAAATAAAATTTTATCTTTTTTTTTATTTTTTTTATTTCATTTCTTTCATTTCATTTTATTTTATTTACTTTACTTTTCTTTTCTTTACTTTCATTTACTTTACTTTCTTTTATAGCATTGCGAACGCAATGCGAACGTAATGCGTTCGCATAAACATAAACTCGCTCAAGACAAGACTTTTCAGAATTATGTTCATTTTTTTTGTCAAATTTTTGCAAGAGAAAAATTTTAACTTTGAATTAAAATTTTCAAAAAATTTTTCCAATTAACACAAAAAATCACACAAATTTGCAACAAAAATAATTCTGCCGCACAAGTATGCCCGAGCTGCGCTGCTATATAAGCTTAATAACATCATCCAAATCAATATTTAAACATTTAAGCTCTTCGCAGGTAGTTTGTCTTTTATCCCAAAGGCAAGGACGGCAGTCGCAGTTATTTTTTATTGCGATAAATTTCTCATTGTCAGGTATAAGTTTTTTTTCATCTGTAGGCCCGAAAAGCGCCAGTGTTTTTGTCCCTACGCCGACACCTATATGCATCGGAGCAGAATCCGAACAAATAAGCACCTCTGCTCTTTTTGTAAGCCGTGCCAAGTCCATAATATTTTTTGTCGTGCCGTAAAGGTTTTCAAAGTTCGGAGCGTCCCCGACAATAGCAGAAATTTTTTCAATACAATCTTTATCATCAGGCCCGCCGATTAAATAAACTTTTTTTCCTGTCGCAAGAATTTTTTTCACTAGTTCCGCCCAGATTTCCGGTTTCCAGGTTTTGACCATGTGTTTTGACACGCTCATTTTACTAACACCGGGGTGAATCAACACGGAATCAGGCTCTTTTTGTATTTCTCCAGCATCGATTTCAGGATAAGGTGTTTTTATATCAGTGACAGGTGTAACCAGTTCGTGATACATTTTTGAGGCATACTGGTTTGTTTTTAGTTTAACAGCTTTTGTGAGCAAAATTCTGCTCAATATACCGCTTTCATAGCCATATCTATATGTAATACCGGTTAAAAACAGCAACAAAGGTATATATTTGTTCGCTCCGGAAGAAAATACCATGTCGTATTTTCCTAAACGAGCTTTTATCAAAAATTTAAACAGTTCACGATACTTATGCTTGCCTTTAATATCCACGCAAATAACGTTATCAATCAAATTTGACAAATCTTTAACAGATTTGCTGCGCGGTTCGAGAGCAAGTGTAATTTTTGCCTGCGGGTATTCTTTTTTCAAGCTTGATAAAGCCGGTAAAAAGAGGATTTCATCTCCTATACCGCCGAAATTAAGCGCTAAAATTTTTTGGGGCTCTTTCATATTCCTACTCTAGAAAGGTTTTGTCTGGCTCAATTTGTTTCTTAATTCTCTAAACCTTGCGATATCTTCCTGTGCTTTAGAAGACTCTTTAAACACAACCTGAGAAGACGGGTGAACCATCAAAACATAATCCATGTGGATTTCAAGGAAGTTGTAGCGTCTTGGCGGCTGGTTTGAGTTGCGAGGATATATCTCAACGTTAGTAACAGCAAGGAATCTTCTTTCCTTATCATTTAAAAGGTCTGTCAATTCACGGTTTGTATTAGTATACTTTGAAACATGCACAGTACCTTTAATATCGTGATCCACCGTTAAAATACATACTTCTATGGGAATTGTATCGTTATGTTTTGCCATTTGTCCACCTAAAATTCTTATATAATCGAATTATATTATAATTTTTATCTATCTGCAATGATTTAATTACATACCGATATGTTGATTGAGTTTCAATGTTTCTGCAATAGCGAGCAGTCTTGTAAAATCATTCAAAAACTCCTGATAATTTTTAGGGTCTTTGCATGATTTAAAAAATGGTACTTCAAACCAGTCTTTTTTATTTAAAAAACTGCCTGCATCAATAAGAATATAAACATTGTCGTCTATAAAAATAGCGTGTAATCTGTAGTTAAAGGACTCTGCTATTTTCATAAATCTATTCAAAAATGCGGTTGTAAAAATATACCTTGCCTCTACCTGATCAGTGGAGCACATTTTAAACTTTCTGTTAAACAGGGGGTCTTCAAGAAATACATCCTCAAGTTTTTGAGGCAGCTGCTGATTAACAACAGAGGGGGGCTCCTGATTAGGATATTTTGAAGCGATTATAGATTGAATTTCTTCATCGGTTTTCCCCTGTTTTTTTAATTCTTCTATAGTCTTTGTTCTATCATTGACCATTTTTTTAACAGCACCCGCCGTATCCGCAATTTGTGAGCCGAAAGTTATAACATCTGTCAGACTCATCGAG
This sequence comes from Candidatus Gastranaerophilales bacterium, assembly GCA_944325565.1. Taxonomy (GTDB): domain Bacteria; phylum Cyanobacteriota; class Vampirovibrionia; order Gastranaerophilales; family Gastranaerophilaceae; genus Limenecus. Next base: position 683 of record CALVAT010000045.1, on the reverse strand, counting down.
CTTATTTGTTTAGCCCCGACAACAGGTTGAAGCATTCTGCGTTTATCAACATTGTCATGGGAAACAGCAGTAATACCTTTAAACTTTTTGTTCATCTTTGCGCTGAACACAACCCCTTTAAAAGTATAAATCTTTTGTCTTGATTGTTTGCCGTCACTGCCGCTGCGCGTTGTAGTATAAGATGTTGAAAGCTCGGCAAATTCAATCTCTACATCTTTATATTTTCCGACAATCTTGTCATCATAGTCTATAGAATCGAATCTAAACAAACGTGCAAGAATAGTAGGATTAACAGAAATATTTGTTTTTTTGTCCTTTCTCAATTCTGCCCACAATCCGCCAAAACCGGTTTTATTTTTGATTGTCTTATAAATTGCAGAAATAAGATTCAACGGCGGAAAATAAGTATAAGCCCCCCAGTATCCAAGCAAAGCAGGAATGACTTTTTCTTTGGCAAACAATGAGTATATTTTTTTTATAAAAAACACGGGAATACAAATAACAATTGCAGTAGGAATCAAAAAAGTGACAATCGCTATGATTTTGTCAATTAATGTTCCTTTAGCAAAGAGAATTATAATTGAAAATAACATAGGCATAGCAGCAACCATCACAGCCCATATTATAATCCCTATAAAAATTTTAGAACGATAATTTTCAATATTCACTGTTACGGGTAAAAC